>NZ_JAQJCG010000021.1:0-95816 GCF_030182565.1 Rhizobium centroccidentale
TCGCGGTTTACGCTGGTGACGCGGGGTGGAGCAGCCCGGTAGCTCGTCAGGCTCATAACCTGAAGGCCGCAGGTTCAAATCCTGCCCCCGCAACCAATCCTTCCCCTGAAATCAATTATCGCTGAAACCAAGCATAAGCGCCAATCGCCATCCGTAGCTCTCGGTCGTCCTGCCTCTCACCCTTCAGGCTTCAGAATACAGCATTGCTCCGGCACCGGCACCAGCACCGCGCTGCTTCCGCCAGCCATCGGCTCCGACAAGGCGCCATTGGCGACAATAGCGCCGGCCGCCGTCTCGCATTGATACTGATACGCACGGCCCAGATAGGTACGGGTTCCCAGAACCGCCGGCAACCCATCACCTTCCCCCCGAACCGAAAGACCATCCGCACGGCAGCCAAGAACAAAATTGTCCGCAAGCGGTCCGAAATCTTCCTGCGATACCGTAATGCGCCCGCCGCCTAAAGACCCAGACCGACAAAATTGCGAATGCCGGAAAGCGCAATGCTGCCGTAATCCGTGAGACGTACCTCTGCCTGCAATCTCCCTTCAGTTGCAAAGGACGTTCTGATGGCTATCACTCGCACGAAGCGCCTCCCTGGCGGAATTGCCGCGCTTACAGGCCTGCTGATCCTGTCGGCCTGCGCCTCGCAGATCATGAAGAGCTATATCGGGGCGCCGATCGGCAGCGTGATGCTGGACTATGGTCCGCCGGATAATGTCTATGATCTAGGCCCGGGCGCACGCGCCTATCAATGGCGCAAGCAGAAGACGCAGGTGGTGCCAGGCCAATCCAGCGGCGAAATCCGGGATACGCGTCGCGGCAAGCGTTATGACGTCATCGAAACGCCTGGCTACGTCGAGCATACGGAATGCTTCTACACCTTCTACACTCGCGGCGCCGGTTCCGATCGGTATGTGACGAGCTTCCGTCAGCCTTCGCTTGAATGCGAATGATCTCTTCGGCGACGGAGGATGTGGAGCGCAGTTTCGCGACTATGGCCGCTTTTGCGGGCCTATCGTCCCATGACATCCCATTTGAATGCATAGAAAATTGGATCACGGCGCGCCGGTCTCATCTCAGTTGTCGACAGCCCTCGCAACCCAAACTTGGAGGCAGCGGTCTTCGACGGTCCTATGCTGAGCGTCGACGAGCTGGCTGAATAAAACCGTTGATGCGGATTTCCCGCCGGTAGGTCCGCGATGCACCCGCGTTACTTGGGAGCGACTTCGACTGTCTTCATCTTGATGCTTTGCCATCTGGTCGACATTCAGCGGATCATTGCGGGCCGGTGCCATATCACCACGCCTGCAATTCCCAGTGCCGCCAGCACGAGGGCGACCGTTATCTTCGAAACACGCTCATCACAGCACCCAAAATTATGCTTTCATTTCATGAGCGAGAGCGGCGAGAGGATGGAAGCGGGGTTTCAAAGCCATCCTCCGCCGCTCTCCGTCGGGCACGCCTGGCTTGAAAAGGCGTGCCGACCTCTGCAAATCGGCGATCAGAAGCGATAATTCAGGCCGGCCTTGATGACGTGATCGCGCAGATCGGTCTTCGACTTGCCGCTCGATGTCGTCGTGGAGACGTCGTTGGTCATGACGTAGTTGTATTCGATCTTGGCCGACAGGCCGCCGCCGAAGCCCTGTTCGACGCCACCGCCGACAAGGTAGCCCTGTTTCCAGCCGCCGGAGGTGGAAACGCCCTTGCCGCCTTCGAACTTCGTCATCGTCAGACCGGCCGTGCCATAGACGAGCGTACGGTCGAAGGTCAGGCCGGCCTTGGCCTTGGCGGCGCCGCGGAAGCGTTCTTCCACCCTGCCGTTCGGTACGCGCAGCTCGTTGTTTCCGAGATAGGAGCCTTCCAGTTCGGCGCCGACGATGCCTGGACCCGCCTGGAAATTGTAGCCGGCTTGCACGCCTCCGGTCAGGCCCTTGCCGCTGGCGAAAGGGTTGAACTTCGATGAGGCGATACCGCCATGGGCGCCGAAATAGGCGCCGCTCCAGTGGAAGGCCGGCGGGCTGTCATGCGCGGAATCCGGGGCCTGGTAGGTGGTGAGATCGGCGGCTGAGGCATTGGTCGCGGCCGCCATGGCCAGAGCCGCGAGCAGAATCGATTTTGCGCTGAGTGACATTGCTAACTCCATACGAAACCCATGCGCCATCCCTCGGCGCTCGCAAGGTCTCTGTTGCGTTGGAGAACCGGACATCGGTTCCTGCTGCTCTCCGGGACCTACCGTCTTGTGGAGCGGGTTGTCTTCAGGAGATGGAGGTCATTTTGCCGGTGAGAATTGCGGGTACATTGCAGGGTTTTGAAATATCAAAAAATTATCAAGTAATTTTAGATAATCGAATGGATTTATTTAACTATATTTTAAGAAAGAGCATTAGCAGGCTTGGCCGTCGATCGCAATGGTATTGTCGAAGGCACGCCGATCGACATCATCGCATCAATCCTGCGCAACCGAACTCTGCGGCATCCTCAATCCTTCGCCTACTGATTTCGACGATCATTCTGGATGCATTCCAGCCAGGCCGCGGCGATGACGGCCGCCGGCGACAGCAGGAAGACCAGGAGGATACTGGTGGTGCGGAACGAGGTCAGGCTGATCGCGGCATCCGTCGGCATGTATTCCAGTGACAGAAACAGCAAACACGACCGAATAGGGAATGGACGGCGGCCGAAGACAGCTTCGAAAGACGTGCAATTTCCGACGCCTTCGCTTCGGTGGCGATGGTCGCCGGCCCATCGAGGATCAAGGTGATCATATGTCTGGGTTGAAAGGCCTATTCGCAGCGCTGACCGGTGGCACGATCGAAGAGATGCAGCGCGCTGGCGTCGAAGCCGAGCTTGAGGCTCTGCCCTTCGGCAATCGCGGTGCGCGGCGGCAAGCAGGCCATCAGCCGCTGCGAACCTGCCTTTGCGGTCACGATCAACTCGGGGCCGGTCAGTTCCGCCACTTCGCAGATGGCTTCGAGCTTGCCGCCCTCATCGAGATGCAGAGTTTCCGGCCGGATGCCGATGACCATCTCCTGGCCTTGGTTAATCTCGGTTTTCGTCGACGGCATCGGCAGAATGATCGAGGTTCCGTCGATGCGCAGCGAACCCTGATCGGCAGTCGCGTTCAAAAGGTTCATCGGCGGCGCACCGACGAAGGTCGCGACATAGAGTGTTGCCGGATGATTGTAGATCTCGTCCGGCGTGCCGAGCTGTTCGATCCGGCCGTCGCGCATCACGGCGATCCGGGTCGCGAGCGTCATCGCCTCGATCTGATCGTGCGTCACATAGACGACCGTGGTCTTCAGCATCTGGTGCAGGCGCTTCAGCTCGGTGCGCATCTCCATGCGCAATTTGGCATCAAGGTTGGAGAGCGGCTCGTCGAAGAGGAAGACTTCCGGCTTGCGTACCAGGGCACGGCCGATCGCTACCCGCTGACGCTGGCCGCCGGAAAGCTGACTCGGCTTGCGCTCCAGCAGTGCTTCGATCTGCAAAAGCTTCGCCGCTTCTCGCACCGCCTTGTCGCGCTCGGCGGCAGGCACCTTGCGCATCTCCAAGCCGAAGCCGATGTTGCGGTGGACCGAGAGGTTCGGATAGAGCGCATAGGACTGGAACACCATGGCGATGTCGCGATTCTTCGGATGCACGCCGAGCACGGAGCGATCGCCGATGCGGATATCGCCGCTGGTTGCCTCGGCAAGCCCGGCGATGATGTTCAGAAGCGTGGACTTGCCGCAGCCGGACGAGCCGAGCAGCACCAGGAATTCGCCGCTTTCAAGCGAAATATCGATGCCTTTCAGCGTCTCCACGTCGCCGTAGCTCTTGCGGATGTTCTGGATTTCGAGCGCGCTCATTGAACGGCCTCCTCGGATGCGTTGACCGGGCCATAGCTGCGCGGCAGAGTGGAAATGGCGCGGGACGCGACCGCGGTCCCGGCCGAAAGGCAGGCTGCAGTCGGCTCGCCGCGGACAAGGGCGGCCAGGAAGCCGGCATTGAAGACATCGCCGGCGCCGATCGTATCGACCACCGTAACTTTTGGCGCTGTAGCCGAAACGAGCTTGCCGTCGGCATCAATGGCGATCGCACCATCCGGACCGCGCTTGACGACGAAGATGGCGCCTTCTGGCATCAATGCATGGAGTGCGCGGGCGGCTTCAGCGGGATCGTCCATGCCGGCTAAGGTCGTCGTTTCGACCTCATTCATGAGCGCCACGCCGCAGCGGGAAAGCCACTGTCGCGTGGCATCGCAATTCTCCTTGGTCCAGCCGTCGAGCGGCCAACCGGTATCGAGGGCGACGGTGATTCCATGCTTGTCGGCCCAGTCGAACAGGACGTCGTAATCCCGGGTGAGGTCCTCGGTAAGAAAGGCCCCGCACAACAGCACATAGCCGTCGCTGAGCCTGTTACCATCGAGCACCGCATGCACGTCAGCGAGATTGAAGCGCGGCAGGTGGCCGCGCGTCGTGAAGAATGTGCGTTCGCCGTCGGGATGGGTGATGCCGACCGAGAGCGTCGTCCCTTCCGGCCGCACCGGCCACTTGCTGCTGCGCGCGCCGAAGGCTTCGCTGAGCCAGCGTCCGAACTGGTCGCTGCCGACATTGGCCGCAATTTCATAAGCGATACCAAGACCTTCCCAGGCAAGCGCGCTGTTGCCCGCCTGGCCGCCGACGCGCAGCTCGTCGTGATCGACGATGATCTCGGTGCCGGCTTTCGGCCATGGTGTCGCCGGCCCGAGGATCAGGTCGATATTGACGTTGCCGATGACTGCAAGCGGCTTCATTCATTCGCTCCGGGTAATCTTGGTCGAGCGCACCGGCGTGCCGGCATTCTCCACCCGCTCGTCGGCAAAGGCGATCATCAGCGATTGCGCGACGGGCAGCATCTGGAAGATGGCGGCAAGGCCGGTTTCCGGCTTGAAGCGCAGGGTGACGCAGCCGGGCACCGGCTCTTCTTCGGAACCATCGAAGACGATAACCGGCGCGCCGGTTTCGAGCGCGGAAACGGCCATGGCCGTCACGAGGCCGGCCGTCGCATCATTGCCACGGAACAACACGACGCCGATCGAGGGACCAAGCATTTCCATCGGACCATGGCGCAGCTGGCCGCCTTCAAGCGAGAAGCAGGGACGACGGGAAAGTTCGGTGAGACCGAGCGCCAGTGCCTCGGCAACGCCTTGAAGACGCCGACCGGAGGTGACGACCGTCGCGACATCGGCGAGGGCCGTAAGTGCCGGCTTGATATCGAACGCTTCGGGCGCGCGAAGAACGGCGAGCGCCGGTCCAGGATTTTGCCCGAGGGCGGCGAAAATCGCCAGATGCAGCGCGAAGCTGACGGTAAGGCTGCGGGTTGCCGCAAAGGCAAGCTCGGTGCCGCCGGCGCCGACGAGCGAAGGCACGGTTCTGGCGAGGAAGGAGCCGCCTTCCAGCGTCAGGCCGAAGGTATCGGCGGTGCCGCCAGTTTCCTTGAACCAGCGCACCACCTCGGCGCTCTCGCCGGATTGCGAGGTCATGAAGACGGTGCGGCCCTCCAGCGACAGCGGCTGGCCGAGCTGTTCGGAGAGCGGCAGTGCTATCGCATCGATGCCCGCTGCACGATAGAGCGGCTCGACGGCGCGGTTGACGGCATGCGAGCCGCCCATGCCAAGCAGCAAGAGCTTACCGGTGCGCTTCAGCGAGGCTGCGGCCTTGGCGGCCATATCGGCAGCGGCCTCGAAGGAGGCAAGCGCATCGGCATGCTGGCGGGCCATTTCGCGGTCGATGGCGGCAAGGCCGTCGGGGCGTGTTTTCTCTTGGGTCATGGTCATCCCTTGACGCCGCCATTGGTCAGCCCAGAGATCAGGGCACGTTGCATGACAAGGCCGATCAGCACCGGGGGCAGGGCGGCCAGCACACCGGCAGTCGCGATCAGTCCGTAATCCGAGACACGGCCGCCGGCGAGATCCGCTATGGCGACGGTGAGGGTTTTTGCGCGCTGGTCCGAGGTAAAGAGCAGCGCATAGAAGAATTCATCCCAGGCAAGCAGGAAGGCAAAGAGCGCCGAGGTCGCCATGACAGGCATGGCCAGCGGCAGCGTGATGATCTTCAAGGTCTGGAACAGCCCGGCGCCGTCGATCATCGCGGCGGCCTCGATCTCCTTCGGAATGGAATCGAAGCCGGATTTCATCAGCCAGGTCGTGAATGGTGCCAGGATTGTCAGATAGACGAGCGCCAGGCCGAAGACGTTGTTCAACATGCCGAGATAGGCAAGACCCATATAGAGCGGCACGGCAAGAGCGACTGGCGGCAGCATATAGGTGGCGATGACCATCGAGAGCGACCACCCGACGGACGGCGTGCGCGACACGGCCCAGCCGGCAGGGATAGCGAGCGCGATTGCCGCGATGGTCGCCATGCCTGCGACTTCGATGCTGTTGCGCAGCGACGAGGTGAAGGCGGCACCCTCGCTGTTTTCCAGCGTCGACAGCAGCAGCTTGTAGCGCGAGAAATCCGCCGTCTGCGGCCACCAGCGCAACGGCTTGGCGGCGAGATCCGCAGCCGGCGAAATGCTCATGATGAAGAGCCAGGCGATCGGCGCCAGGATGACGATGGCGAGCAGGATGGCGCAGACATAGATGAAGCAGGTGAAGAGCGGGCTCTTGCGTTCCATCAGGCAGCACTCCCCGCGGTTTTACGGACAAGGGCGGCATAGGCGGCGGCAAGCACCGTGACCAGCAGCGTGACGATGAGGGCAAGCGATGCGCCCGATCCCGCCCGCTGGAAGGAAAAGGCTTCCTGGTAGACGAGGATGGAGAGCGTGCGCGTGCTGTTTGCCGGGCCGCCGCGGGTCATCACCCAGATGATGTCGAACACTTTGAAAGCCTCGATGGTGCGCAGCACCAGCGCGACCATCAATGGCCCGACAAGATATGGAAGGATCACGAAGCGGAAGCGCTTGAAGGGGCCGGCGCCGTCAACCAGCGAGGCGGCGGTGATATCGCGCGGCACGGCTTGCAGCGCGGCGAGCGCAATCAGCGCCACCAGCGGGAAATTCTTCCAGCAGTCGGCGACGATGAGTGCCGTCAGCGCCGTACCCGGCTCGCCAAGCCAGGAGCGGTAGGCGTCGATGAGACCGAGCTGGGTGAGGGCGGCATTCAGCGCGCCATATTCGGGATTGTAGATCAGCCGCCAGAGCGTTGCGTTGACGACGGTCGGCAGCGCCCAGGGCAGGATCATCAGCGCGCGCAGCACGCCACGACCTTTGAAGTCCTGGTTCAGCAGCAGGGCGGCCAACACGCCGAGCACCATTTCGGCGGCAACGGAGACGATTGCGAACCAGGCAGTGGTGATCAGGGTGCGCTGGAAATTGGAGTTCGCCAGCATCTTCGCGTAGTTGTCGATACCGACGAAATTACCGCCGGTTCCCACAAGCTTCGCATCGGTGAAAGAAAGGCCGACCGTGTCGACGAGAGGCCAGCCGATGACGGCGATCATCACCACAAGCAGCGGCAGCATCAAAAGCCAGGCGCGAGTTGTCATAGAGGTGCCGGACATGGCAGGCCCCTTCTTTCATTCTTCATGGAGGAGGTAAGAGGCGGGCGGCGATTCGCGCCGCCCGATGAGATTATCAGAGCCCGCTATTGTCGGCAGCAGACTTCAGCGCATCTTCCGGAGAAGACTGGCCGAGCAGCGATTCCTGGATCGCCTGCTGCAGTGCGGTCGACAGTTCCTGATATTTCGGTGTCGTCGGACGCGGATACATGGCTGCGAGGCCAATCTTTGCGGCCGCGATCAGTTCTTCCTGGCCCTTGGTCACGACCGGATCGCTATAGGACGATGCCCAGATCGGCAGGCTGAGCTTGGCATACTGGTTCTGCGTCGCCTGCGAGGTCATGAAGGTGATATATTTCCAGGCTTCGTCCGGATGTTTGCTGGCCGAGGTGATGCCGAGGCCCATCGAGCCGTTGACGGCAGACGCCTCGCTCTTGCCGGCAACGCCCGGTGCCGGCACGACGCCAACTTTGCCCGCGACCTTGCTGTCCTTCGGGTCGTTCGCCATGTTGTACATGTAGGTCCAGTTCAGCGCGAAGGCGGCATCGCCGTTTTCGAAGACCTTGCGGACATCCTCTTCGAGGAATTCCTTGGAGTTCGGGTTGGTGAGGCCGGACTTGTAGCTGGTGACCATGTATTTCAGGGCATCGAGACCGCCGCCGGTCTGGAAGTCCGGCTTGCCGTCCTTGATGAAGTCGCCTTTGTAGGCGCTGACCAGCGTGGCGTAGTCGCAGATCGCGGCTTCGGCCTGCGACCAGCTCCAGGCGATCGGGGTGGCGAGAAGGCCCTTGTCCTTGATGGCCTTCGCCTGCTCGTTCAGCTCGTCCCAGGTCTTCGGCGGCGTCTTGATGCCGGCCTTTTCCAGGATTTCCTTGTTATAGAACAGGTATTTGGTATCGAGGATCCACGGCATGCCGTAATACTTGCTGTCATACTGAACCGTCGTCCAGGCGCCCGGCAGCACGTTCTTCTTCGTGTCATCGGAGATGCGCGAGGAGACGTCGACCAGAACCTTGTTGGTCGCGTATTCGGCCGGCCAGATCACGTCGAAGAGCACGACGTCATAGCCGCCGCCGGAGCCTTGAGCGAGCACGGTCTTATCGTGCAGGCCTTCATAAGGGACGAATTCAAGATTGACCTTGATATCGGGATTGGCCTTGGAAAAGGCATCCGTCATGGCGCGTACATCGGCTTCGCTATAGGCAGCCTGCGCCATGAAGAGGGCATTGATCGTGGTTTCGGCAAAGGCGTGCGAGGCGAAGGATACGCCGATCAACGCTGCGCCGAGCAATGTCTTGTTCAATGATTTCAACATTCCAACCTCCAGTTTTTTGACACTTACGCGATTTTTCCGATGGCGGCCGAGCGTCGCCATGGTCGTCGAGCAGGCAATTGGCCGGGCTGGTCGCCGAATGTGGAACGGCGCGTCTTCGGAGCCTTACGGCTTCCAATGTTCCCGCGAAACTCTGTGGTTTCTTTTAAGTCAATTGTCTTGACTAATTTGTTCTTCAATATTCTATTGCTGTCAAGAGGCAAAAACAGATGAACGATATTCGCCCGATCAGGGCTACGAGCGGAACGAACCACGAAGGCACCAGCGCCCATAACCGGCGGGTGATCATCGATGCCCTCAGGCTGAACGGAGCGCTCTCCCGCGCCGATCTTGCGCGCGCCACCCGCCTGACGAAACAGACGGTCTCCAACATCATGGAGGAGCTGGAAAATGACGGGCTCGTCACATCAAGAGAAACGGTGCGCCGCGGTCGCGGCCAGCCTTCGACGCCCTATGGCCTCGTGCCGGAAGGCGCTTTCGCCATCGGCCTGCAAATCGACCGGCACATCACCCGCGCCATCGCCGTCGATCTTGTCGGCAATGTGCTGATCCGCAAGGAAGCGAACCTGCCGGCCGGCGGACCCGCGACGGGCACACCCGTCGTCCTACAGCTGATAGAGAATGTGCGCAGCGAACTGAAACAGCGCGTGGCGCAGGCGGAGAAGCGCCTGGTCGGCCTCGGTGCGGCGATGCCTGGTCCCTTCGGCATCGAGCAGGACGATGCCGACAATCCCTGGATGATGGGTGCCTGGCAACGCTTTCCCTTGCTCGAAACACTGTCGGCCGGAACCGGTCTCAATGTGACCCTTCAGAACGACGCCGCCGCCTGCGCGACCGCCGAGCGTATGGTTGGCGCGGCCCATGGCCTCGACCATGCCGTCTGCCTTTATGTCGGCTATGGCATCGGTGCCGGGCTGATCCTCGGCGGCGAGCTCTATAGTGGTGCCCATGGCAATGCCGGCGAAATCGGCATGGCGTTGCTGACATCAGGCGGAAAACAGACCCAGCTGGAGCATCGCGCGTCGCTGGCTTCGCTCTACGATCACCTCGGCGTCGATCCGATGGCGCCTGATATTTACTCGCTGATCAATGATCGAGCTGCCGCCGACGATCCGGATATTCTCACATGGATCGAAAGGGCGGCGATCGATCTGCGCTGGAGTGTCCAGCTCATCGAAACCGTCTTCGATCCGCAAACGGTGATTCTGTGCGGCGGTGCCCCCGTCGCGTTGGCAACACGGCTGATCGCCGCCATGCAGCCGCTCCTGCCCTCCAATGCCGATCGCCCGAGTCGATTGTTGCCGCGTCTGCAGCTCGGCATGACCGATCCCTGGGCGGTGGCGCGCGGCGCGGCGGCTGAGCCGATCGGCCATGCCTTCGATCCGCGTTTCCAGGCGATCTTGAAATCCTAATATTCAGGGATGTCTCGGGCTGGCGCCGAGCCGCGCGAGCACCTTGTTCGGAATGCCATAGCGCTGGATAACATCGCGGCCGTTGCGCAGGCCGCAGATCTCGCGATGAATGAACATGGCCCAGACGGCTTGCGCCGCGGTATCCACCAGCCGCTCGTGCTCGACGCCCTCCTTGCCCTTGGCTTCGCCCTCCTGCAAGGCGGCAAGCGCCGCTTCCACCTTCATGCCATGATGGCCGAGCGTGCTGGCGCGTTCCGACATCATCTCATATTCGAGAATGCCGAGCCCGGTTTCTTTGGTTTGCGATGAATTGAAGTTGCTTGGCGGGCGAACTGTCATATCGGGCTCCGCATGCTTGACGATCTGGCTTTCCGCGATTCTACACAATTCCAGCCCATTCCCCAAGCGCGCACATGGAGGCTGCGTTATCTTGCGGCTGAGCAAATGAATCAGGAAATGCCGGGATTTTCTTGCCCGCCGTCCGTTTTCGGGTGGTTGCGAACGCTCATTTGAGGTCCAATACGGACATCAGCGCTCCATCAGAGGCAATCTCGCCCGATGCCACGAGCGCAATTCAAAGAAAGGATATCGGCATGACCAAAACTCCGAAAAATGCGGAAAAGCAGTATGTCTATCGGATTGTGAATTCGCCCGTTGGCACCTTGAAGCTCGTCGGCAGCGATGATGGCCTTGCTGCGATCCTCTGGGATAACGACCGGCCCGGCCGCGTGCCCTTGCTGATTGTGGCGGAAGACGACAGCCATCCCGTGCTGCTGGAGACAGAGCGGCAACTCCGCGAATACTTCGCCGGCGAACGACAGGCTTTCGATCTGCCGCTCGATTTCGCCGGAACGGAGTTCCAGCAGAAGGTCTGGCAGGCCCTGCTCGCCATCCCCTTCGGCGAGACGCGTAGCTACCGCCAGATCGCAACGGAGATCGGCTCGGCGAAGGCGATCCGCGCTGTGGGCGCCGCCAATGGCCGCAACCCGATCTCGATCATCGCGCCCTGCCACCGTGTTGTGGGATCGGCTGGCGATCTCCGGGGATTTGCCGGCGGTCTCGAGCGCAAGGCCTATCTGCTGCGCCTCGAAGGGGTTGATGCCAAGACATTCGATTTCGCCGCGTGATCTCTCATGCTTGGCACTGTAAACTCCTTCTCCCCTTGGGGAGAAGGTGGCCCGAAGGGTCGGATGAGGGGGTTAACTGCGCTGATTTAATTGGTTTTCATGCTCTTGGCGAATCCCCCTCATCCGCCTGCCGGCACCTTCTCCCCCGAGGGGAGAGGGGTAACAGCGATCTCTTCCCATGTGAAAGCAGCCCATCCGGTTTCCCGGATGGGCTGCTTTCATTTCTCGAGCCCCGCCGGCCGACTGTCTTATCTCAGCCTTCGAGCCACTTCACCTGTTCCGGCGTCAGCTTGATGTCGAGCGCCGAAAGGCTGTCTTCCAGCTCGGCGATCGTGCGCGGTCCGATCAGCGGTATCACAGGGAAGGGCTGCGCGACGACATAGGCAAGCGCGATATGGATCGGGCTGCGGCCGAGCTTCTGCGCCAGTTCGATCGCCCGGTCGCGGCGGCCGAAATTGCGGTCGGAATACCAGACGCGAACCAGTTCCTCATCGTCTCGCTTGTCGCGGCCGGCGCGGTCGGTAAAGAACCCGCGGCCCTGGCTCGACCAGGCGAAGTTCGGGATCTGCTTGGCGTTGAGCCAGGCTTTCCACTCATCGTCGGAGGCGGCAACGCATCCGGCCCAGATCGGGTCGAGCATTTCCGCCAGCGAGAAGTTGTTGGAAAGGGCAGCCGGCGCCGTCTTGCCGTTCTTCTGAGCATAGGCGATCGCCTCGTCGAAACGGGCGCGCGTCCAGTTCGAGCCGCCGAAGATGCCGCGGATGCGGCCGGCCTTCACCTCGGCATCCATGGCATCGACGAACTCGCCGACCGGAACCTCGGTATTGTCGCGGTGCATGAAGTAGATATCGACATAATCGGTCTTCAGGCGATTGAGGGATTGGTCGAGCTGCTTGGCGATCACGTCCGGATAGCAGAGCGGCGAATGCGCACCCTTGCCGATCAGCACGATCTCCTCGCGTGGCACGTTACGGCTGGTGTGCCAATCGCCGAAGATGCTCTCCGTCTTGCCGCCACCATAGACATAGGCCGTGTCGAAGGCATTGCCGCCAGCTTCATAGAAGGCGTCGAGCGTCAGCGATGCGGCTGCGAAATTCGGGAAGAATTCGAAGCCGAGCGTGACGATCGATGCCGGCTTTGAGATACCCGGAATGCTGCGCTTCGGAATGCTGTTGCCCTTGGTGACGGTCGCGCCGGCGATGTTCTGCGTCCGTTTTGCTGCCTTCTCGACGCTATATTCCAGGCCGATCGACGTGCGCCATTGGTCGAGCACCTTGAGGTTTCCGATCGAATCGACCCAGCTGATGCCGGGATATGCGAATTCCTTGTTTCCGGCGCGGATGGCATCGCCGGCCGCATCGACCTCGAAAGAATAGAGCCAGCGATCTTCCTTGACCTCGATCGTCTCTGTCTCGCCACCCTTGATGACGTCGATCTTGCCGATGCCGCCCTTGTGGCCTGAGGCGAACCAGAAGTCCTTGACTTCGATACGGCCTTCGGAGCCGATGATGCGCAGCGTGTTGTCCTGGTTCGCCATGATCGAGCAGGACACTTCGGCGATGATGCTATTGGGGAACTTCAGGACGGCGGAAGCCCATTCGTCAACGCCGGTTTGGCCGAGATGGCCGACGCCGGAGACCTTTTCCGGATCGAGGAACGGCTTGCCGTCGACCGCGCCGGCGATCAGGCGGGCCATCGACACAGGATAGCCGCCGACATCGAGAATGCCGCCGCCGGCCGTCTCATTGGCAAACAGCCGGTGTTCCGGATTGACCTTGCCCATATTGAAACCGAAGGAGGTGCGGATGATGCGCAGCTCGCCGACCACGCCGCTCTTGACGAGCTCGATCAGCTTCGCCGTCTGCGGATGGACGCGATACATGAAGGCTTCGCCGGCGAAGACACCGGCCTTTTTGGCCTGGTAATAGATGGCCTCCGCATCGAAGGCCGAAAGCGCGATCGGCTTTTCGACGAGCACATGCTTGCCGGCGCGGATCGCCTTGATCGCCCATTCGGCATGGCCGGTGTGCGGCGTGGCGATGTAGACGGCGTCGATCTCCTTGTCGGCGAGCAGGGCTTCATAGCCATTGACGATGCGCGCGCCCGGGAAACCGTCGCCGAGACCCGGCTTGTCCGGGTTGCGGCTGGCGATGGCCACCAGCTTGCCGCTGCGGGAATGGGCAATACCATCGGCAAAAGTCTGTGCGATCCTGCCGGGGCCGATGATGCCCCAGCGGATTGGTGTCTCAGTGGTCATGGAACGATCCTTTCCTAAATCTGCATGCTGTCTTGGGAGAATAGGCAGCGCTTACCGCAATCGGTTGCCAGCGCTGTCGAACAGGAATGTCTTGGCGGCCGAAAGCGCCACGGTGAGCTTGTCGCGGTTGCCCGTGTTGCGGGACTCCTCGCGCTCGATGACGATCTGCTCGCCGCCTTCGATATTGGCGTAGATGTAGCTGGTATTGCCGAGATGCTCAGCGACATCGACATCGACGGTCATGTCGACGTCGCCGCGCCCCGCTTCGAGGAAATGTTCCGGACGGACGCCGAGCGTCACCGGCTGGCCGACTTCCACCTTTGCCGAGGAAACGGGCAACGTCAGGCGGATGTTGCGCTGGCCCTTGAGCACGACGGCGATGCGGCCCTGCTGATTGTCAGCCACCTCAGCCTGCAGGAAGTTCATTTTCGGCGAGCCGACGAAGCCTGCGACGAACTGGTTGGCCGGGTCGTCATAAAGGTCAAGCGGCGCGCCTACCTGCTCGATATTGCCGCCGCGCAGCACGACGATCTTGTCGGCGAGCGTCATGGCTTCCGTCTGGTCGTGGGTGACGTAGATCATCGTCGTGCCGAGCTTCTTGTGAAGGCGCGAGATTTCGACGCGCATCTGCACGCGCAGTTCGGCGTCGAGGTTGGAGAGCGGCTCGTCGAACAGGAAGATCTGCGGTTCGCGCACGATGGCGCGGCCAATGGCGACGCGCTGGCGCTGACCGCCGGAAAGCTGCTTCGGCCGACGCTGCATCAGCTCCGTAATCTGCAGGATCTCGGCGGCCTGCTTGACGCGACGATCGGTGTCGGCCTTCGGATTGCCGTTCATGCGCAGCCCGAAATTAAGGTTCTGCTCGACGGTCAGGTGCGGGTAGAGGGCATAGGACTGGAAGACCATGGCGATGCCACGATCGGCCGGTTCCACGTCATTGACGATACGGCCGCCGATCTTGAGCTCGCCGCCGGAAATATCCTCCAGCCCGGCGATCATACGCAGCAGTGTCGACTTGCCGCATCCGGACGGCCCGACGAAGACGACGAATTCGCCGTCCTTCACCTCGAGATTGGCGCCGTGGATGATTTCCAGCGAACCGTAGCGTTTGACGATATTGGTGAGAGAAAGTTCAGCCATACGGATCTCCCGGAATTATTTGATTGCGCCGGCGGCAATGCCGGCGATGAAGTGGCGTTGCAGGAGAACGAAGATGATGAGGATCGGCGCCGTCAGCATTACGGCACCGGCCATGATGCCGCCCCAGGAGACCCTTGTGAGGCCGATCAGCGTTCCGAGCGCCACGGGTGCGGTCATCATCCCCGGCCGGGAGTTGATGAGCAGCGGCCATAGGTAGTTATTCCAGGAGGCCAGGAACAGGATGATGGCGAGTGCCGCCATCGTCGGCCTTGCGAGCGGCAGGGCGATGCGCAGGAAGATCTGCCATTCCTTGACGCCCTCGACGCGGGCGGCGTCAAAGAGCTCGCCTGGCATCATCGAGAAGGCCTGACGCATGAACAGCACGCCGAGCGAATTGAAGAGCGGCGGTACGATCAGCGCAACCCATGTATTCGCCAGCCCGAAATCGCGCGCCACCATGATGAATTGCGGAATGATGACGACTGAGTAGGGGAGCGTGATCGTGCCGAGGATGATGCCGATGACGCCCGAACGGCCGGCGAACTGGTAACGCGCCAGCGCCCATCCGGCCATTGATGTCAGCAGCACCGACAGGAAGGTGTAGACGACCGCAACGACGATGGAGATCGTCATCGCGCCGATGAAGTTGGTGTCGGCCTGCAGGTTCCGGAAGTTGTCCATGAAACCGGTCGACGGTGTCAGGATGATGCCGGGGCTGAAAATGCCGTAATCGGGCATGGTCGAGAAGACGAACATCATCCAGAGCGGAAACAGCCAGATGATGGCGAGCGGCGCCAGCAGGCCGTGCAAGGCGATCGAGCGGATCAGAGTGGATTTGGACTTTGATTTCATTTCGGTTCGCGCCCCACCCAGAGATTGAGAAGAGAGATGGCGACAGCAAGCGCCGCCATCGTATAGGCGATCGCGGAGGCATAGCCGAAGTTGGTCGACTGGAAGGCCTGGCGATAGAGCAGCAGGCCGAGCGTTTCCGTCCCGCCGCCGGGGCCTCCTCTATTGGTGATCAGATATGGTTCGGTGAAGAGCTGCATGGTGCCGATGACGGACAGGACGACGCAGAAGAGAATGATCGGCTTCAGGAGCGGCAGGGTGATGTGGATGAACTGCTTGAAGCGGCTGACGCGGTCGAGGGTTGCGGCCTCATAGACATCCTCCGGGATCGATTGCAGCCCGGAAAGGATGATGATGGCGTTGTAACCCGCCCAGCGCCAGGTGACGGCGATAACGATAAGCACCATTGCGGCGTGCGAGTCGGCGAACCACGACACCGGCGCGATGCCCACGCCGCCGAGCAGCTTGTTGATGATGCCGAAATCGACGTTGAACATGAGGCGGAAGACGGCGGCATAGGCCACTTCTCCGACAACGACGGGCGCGAAGAAGGCAAAGCGAAAAATGCCACGTGCCTTCAACAGCGGTGAATTCAGCAGCACCGCCATGACAGTGGCGAGCGTGATCATGACAGGCACCTGAACGATCAGGATGATCAACGTATTTTCAAGCGCGTTGTAGAATGCCGGATCGCCGAATAGCCGCCCCCAATTGAGCGATAGATTGAAGGTCCACGGATTAACGCGGGTATTCTGGAACGATATCAGGAACGAATCGATGATCGGCCAGACCCAGAAAGCGGCGAATACCAGAAGATAGGGTGCAAGGAACGCATAGGCGCTCCGGTTTCGCAACCGCATGAAAGCCTTCTCCTTTAGCGCAGTGAAATCACGCGTGACATCACACCCCCGCCGCCCTGGAGCGTGACGCCGAAAAGTGTAGGCGGTTTTCGGACGACGTCACGCTCTACTTCTTTGATTTTAGAGCCGGAGGGCGGCGGGGGTGCCGGGCGCGGCTTGGGAGGCACGCCCGGCAGTGTCCCTCATTTCGCGAGCGGCAGACCTGTCGCCGAAGCGATCTGCTGAGCCGCATCGTCGAGCGCGGCCTTGCCGTTCGGATAGCCGCCAGCGAGATATTTCGTCTGGACAGCCTTTATGACCTCGTCGGCGTCACTGAAATACTGGGTGCCCGGGCTCGGGTGGATTTTCGGCAGGGTGGCGAGAATATCGGCCCAGACCTTTTGCCCACCCCAATAGGGCTGCGGTTCGTTGACGAAGGGATCCTTCACCGCCGTCAACAGCGACGGCACGAGACCGAAGGATTTCAGCATGGTCACCTGCCCCTCGTTGGTACCAAGCGTGTATTCGAGGAATTTCCAGGCGGCTTCCTTGTGCTTGGAGCCGCTGGCGATTGCGAGCGACGAACCGCCGAGATTGGCTGCATGCGGGCCGTCGGCCGTCATGCTCGGCATCGGGTAGACGCCCCATTTGCCGGCGAGATCCGGCGAGGTGGAGCGGACGGTGCCTTCATACCAGCCGCCATACAGCTGCGATGCCACTTTGCTTGCAGTGTTCGCCTGAATTTTCTCGTTCCAGTTCGCCGCGGTCATCAGGCCCGCGTCCTTGATCTCCTTCACCTTGTCCAGCGCTTTGACGCAGCCGGGCTGGTTGACGGTGATGCTCTGGCTGTCACTCGAAAAATAACCACAGCCCTGTTCGTTGGCGAGCATGCGGAACCATTCGCTATCGCCGTTGAGATCGGCCTGCGTCATGACGACACCGGGATTGGCGGCGGAGATCTTCTTGCCGGCGGCGATGAAATCGTCCCAGGTCTTGATCGTTGCCGGATCGACGCCTGCTTTTTCATAGAGGTCACGGCGATAGAACATGGTGACCGGGCCGGAATCCCACGGCATCGCGTAGGCGGCATCGCCGACTTCAAGCTCGGCGCGCTTGAAATCCGGAAACTGCTTCTTCAGTTCGTCGTTGTAGCCAAGCTTCGTGAGATCGGTCAGGCAGTCCGGAAAGCGGTTCCAGAAGATCGAAGCCTTGTGGTTTTCGATCGACATGACATCAGGCAGGCCATCCCCACCGGCAGCGCAGGCAGCCAGCATCTTGTCGAAGACCTGTGGGTTGCCGATGTCTTGAACCTCGACCTTGATGTCGGGGTTTTTCTTATTGAACCCCTCGACCGTCGACTTCAGCGCCGACGCGGCGATGTTCCAGCTCCAAACAGTGATGGTGGTTTGCTCAGCAAAGGCAGAACCGGAAGCAAGCAGGGCAGCAAGTGCCGTCGCTCCAGCAAGTTTTAAACGCATTGAAAATCCTCCCTTTTCAATTGCCGTCCTCAGTAGAACACGCTTAAACTATCCGCCGGTACGCTTCTGTCTCCTAAAAAGGGAACATCGACTTGGCGAAAAGTAAGGTAGGTCAACGGGCAGTTTATCAGCCGGGTGCGAGCAGTGTCGAAGGGCTCCCAAACGTCCTGCAGATGTTTCATAACCAGCCGTTGCCGATGGCAAAGCCGCATTGGCACGCGCAGGTGGAAGTCAATTACATTGTCCGCGGGACCGTGCACTACCGCATAGGCGATCACGAGCTTACTTTGCGAGCCGGTGAGATCTGCCTTTTCTGGGGCGGTCAGCCGCATCAGCTGGACGAGCTGTCCGACGATTCGATCTATGCGGGCGCGCATCTGCCGCTCGTGCATTTTTTCCGCCTGCGTCTGCCGCTCGACATCTCCGGCCGCCTCATTCGCGGACAGGCATTGATAAGCTCGGCGACCGATGCCGCCGATGACGAGAACTTCGCCCGATGGCACCGCTATGTCATGTCCGGCGACGGCGCCAAGGCGGAACACGCCGTGGCGGAACTCCTGCTGCGTTTGGAGCGCATCGCTTTCGAGCCATATCGCATGGTGCCGGAAAAGACCGGGAATGCGGCCAATGACCAGGCTCATCCGCAATCTTCACGCAGCCTGGCGCGCATGTGCGATTTCATCGCCGATAATTTCCTGCATGACATCGATACGGTTGACATCGCCAAGGCAGCGAATCTCCATCCGAAGTACGCAATGAACCTCTTCAAGAAATCCACCGGCATGACGCTGGCCAAATATGTGAACCTGCTGCGCCTTTCGCGGGCCCAGGCGATGTTGATGCGCGACGGCGCCAACGTTCTGCAGGTCGCGATGGACAGCGGCTTCGGCTCGATCAGCGCCTTCAACAAATCCTTCCGCCATATTGCCGGGATGTCGCCTTCCGATTTCCGGCGCGACATGCGCGTGCTCTCTGCAGTGAAGGTAGAGGCCATCAAACCTTCGATGCCGCGGCTGCCGCAGCAATATCATCGCTAGCGAGGCTTGCAGTCATGGGCGATCTCGCGCATTGCTCCTGACCGATGAGGGAGGAGGATCTCATGCGGCAGTTTTCGGCTTGTATCGAGTGGTTGTTTGCGCGCGATGGCGACGCTTTTGCCGATCGGGTCAGGCTGGCACACTCGGCCGGGCTCGATGCGGTCGAATTCTGGCACTGGACCAACAAGGATCTGGACGCGATCGCCGCTGTCGTCGCCGAGACCGGCATTGCGGTGTCCGGCATCGTCGCCGAGCCGATGATCGCGCTGACGAATCTAGCAAACAAAGAGGCGTGGCTGAAGGGACTGCGAGAGTCCGTTGCTGTCGCCCAGCACCTTGGCGCACCAGTTCTGATCGCGCAGGCCGGCGATGATCTGCTGGAGTTTTCCCGTGCCGGGCAGCGCGCGGCCATCGTCGCTGCCCTCAGCGCCGGTGCCGATATTCTCGAAGGGTCCGGCGTTCGCCTCGGCCTCGAGCCGCTGAACACGAGGATAGACCATGCCGGCTACTATCTATCCTCGACCGTGGAAGGCCTCGATATTGTCGATGAGGTCGGCCGTCCGGAAGTGGGTATCGTCTACGATCTCTATCATTCGGCGGTCATGGGCGAAGATACGCAGCAGGTGATCGGCGATCGCGTCGACCGCATCGTCCATCTCCATGTTGCCGATCATCCCGGCCGCAACGATCCCGGCACCGGCCATGTTGATCTGGCGGAGCGGCTGGATTGGCTGTACGGCCAAGGCTATCGCGGCAGGGTGGGTCTAGAATACAAGCCGACGACGCAAGATCCGGCGGCCGTTCGCGCTGTCGTGAAATCGCTCGGCGGCTAGACCGGCTCCATCATACCGAAGACGGCGACGAGGGCGATGACGACAATGGCGATAACGATCTCGCCGATGCTTCCGAGCCGAAGGCCCAGCAGCGCGCGGTCGTGATTGCGGCCGATCCAGGGAACGAAGAGGTAGCGGTTGATGATGGCCAGCACGGCCATGACGGCGACCAGCGCGATCTTGATGGCAAGCAGCTTCTGATACGGCGAAGACCAGTCCGTCGGCAGGCGTTTCAGGATCAGCAGCGTGTTGACGATGCCGGAGAAAATGACGAGCGCGACTGCAACGTGACCTGCATTGGAGAACCGGCGCAACGCCATTTGCGCTTCTGCCCGGCATTCCGGTCGGCCGAGAAGCTTGAGGATAGGGAGCAGCGGCACCAGCGCCCCCACCCAGCCGCCGCCGGCAAGCATATGCAAGATATCGTTGGCCCGGTGCGCCTGCTTGAGCCAACCTTCCAGCATCGAGGCGTGCCCGGTCCATGACAGAGAGGCAAGGCCGAGGCCGGCGCCCAAGGCCAGCCCGTGGCGGCGCCAGTTCGGCGGCAGAAACAAAGCGCAAATCATCACGATGGCTGCCAGCGTTTGCGCCTGCCAGGCGACCCCGATCGTGGTTTCGAAAATCACATCATGGAGCATGCCGACATCGAGCGTATCGCTCCAGCCATTGCCGATAGTCGCCGTCGTCACAGGTAGTGCGGCCAGTGCCGTTAAAACCGCAATCGCGACAACCAGCACAAACGGTTTTGCAACCCTGCGCCAAACGGTGTCGGCAAGCGCTCTTGGTACGAGGAACGAAAGATAGGCGCAGGCGCCCCATAGAAACATCAGGGATGCGTCATGCAAAAAGCGGCAGAGTTGGAGCGCTGTCGTCGTATCCATCAGGACTTCACGATAAGTTTACAGTCGCCATGAATGGAACGTTCCCAGTTTGAGGCATGTTGTTTGCGGCGGCAATCCGGCAGCCAATATACCGAAGCTGTCCGGTACCCATGTTTTCTTGGGTTGAACGGCGGGAATTTCTCGCGCCAGTGTGGTTGGCGCGATAAGATTGCGGATACGCACTGTCAACTTTCTCCATGCATAAAGGCGCCGTTCAGGACGCTTTGCCGCAAGGCGGGTCGGTGCCGCAGGTTCGCTGCTGCTGGCAGAACCGTCATCAGCGATGATATCCGCCTTTCTGGCAAAGAATCGTCGCTTTTGAGTCCTTTTTGCAGACACGGTTGAGGCGTTCCGGGGTGTGCGCTCGAAAGGCAGGTTCATGGCGGCGTCCAGAATACGCGAAAAAATGGTCAATGGCTTCGGCCATCGTCGACGCCGGGAATGGCTCGAACATCTCGACATGCCCACCTACGTCATCGGTGACGTTCATGGCCGTTACGATCTGTTGAGCGCGCTGGAACGCAAGATCTTCGCCGATGCCGCCGACCTGCCGGGCCGCAAACTCATCATCATGCTCGGAGATTACATCGATCGCGGCCCCGCCTCTGCTCAGGTCGTCGGCCGCCTGATGGCGCCGCCGCCGAACGGCTTCGACCGCATATGTCTCACCGGCAATCATGAGATGGCGATGCTGTCCTATGTCGACGGCGAGATATCGCTCGAGGATTGGGTGGCGCTGGGTGGAGATGCGACGCTCGCCTCCTATGGCGTGGATATCCCTCGTCTGCAGCAGCTATATCCCAAGCAGAAGAAGCTCGATACTTTCATTCGCACCTGGCTGCCCGACGATCACGTCAATTTCCTGCGCCGAATGCCTATTATGCTGGATACGCCAGAGGTCCTATTCGTCCATGCCGGCATCGATCCTGATCGGTCGATTGCCCATCAGCAAGATGACGACCTCATCTTCATCCGCTCGCGCTTCTACGACAGCGCACAGCCGCTGCCGAAGCTGATTATCCACGGACACACACCAGTCCAGCGGGCCGAAGTCAATGGCCTCAGGCTCAATCTCGATACCGGCGCTTTTTACACCGACCGTTTAAGCGCGGCCCGGCTATGGCAGGGCCGCATTCACATTACGTCAACTTAATAGCCGGCTATAGATTGCCGATGCAGAGATACTTCATTTCCAGATAGTCGTCGGCGCCGTGGCGCGAGCCTTCGCGGCCGAGCCCGGATTGCTTGATGCCGCCGAACGGCGCCGTCTCCGATGACATCAGGCCGGTATTGATGCCGACCATGCCGTATTCCAGTGCCTCGGCCACGCGCCAGACCTTCTTGAGGTCGCCGGCGAAGAAATAGGCGGCAAGGCCGAATTCGGTATCGTTTGCTTGCTCAATAACATCCTCGACGGTGTCGAAGCGGAAGAGCGGTGCCACCGGGCCGAAGGTTTCCTCGCGGGCGACCTTCATGCTTCGGTCGACGCCAGTCAGGATGGTCGGTGCAAAGAAGGTGCCGACACCCTCGATGCGCTTGCCGCCGAGGACGACGCGTGCTCCCTTCGAAACTGCATCCCGAACATGGTCTTCGGCCTTGGCGACACCCTGTTCGTCGATCAGCGGTCCTACGGTCACGCCCGGCTTGAAGCCGTCACCCACGGAAAGTTCGCCCACCTTCGCGGCAAGCTTGGCGGCAAAGGCGTCATAGACATTGGATTGCACATAGATGCGGTTGGCGCAGACGCAGGTCTGGCCGGCATTGCGGTATTTCGAAGCCATGGCGCCTTCGACGGCGGCGTCGAGATCGGCGTCGTCGAAAACGATGAAAGGCGCATTGCCGCCGAGCTCGAGGCTGACCTTCTTGATCTGGTCGGCGCACTGGCGCATCAGGATGCGGCCGACTTCCGTCGAGCCCGTGAAGCTGATCTTGCGCACCTTCGGATTGCCGCAAAGCTCGCGGCCGATGGCGGGGCCGTCGATGCCGACGATGATATTGAGCACGCCGGGGGGGAAGCCCGCCTCTTCGGCAAGCACGGCAAGCGCGATCGCCGTCAGCGGCGTCTGTTCGGCGGGTTTCGAAACCACGGTGCAGCCGACGGCAAGCGCCGGTGCGATCTTGCGGGCAATCATCGCCGCCGGGAAGTTCCAGGGCGTGATCGTGCCGACGACGCCAACCGGCTGCTTGATGACGACCATGCGCTTGTCGTTGGACGGCGCGGGGATGGTTTCGCCATAGATACGCTTGGCCTCTTCCGCATACCATTCGACATAGGACGCGGCGTAGAGGATCTCGCCTTTGGCTTCCGGCAGCGGCTTGCCCATCTCGGCAGTCAGGATTGCCGCCAGCTCATCGGCATTGGCGATCATGAGGTCGAACCATTTCCGTAAGATTGTCGCCCGTTCCTTGGCCGGGCGGGCGGCCCAGGCGGTCTGGGCTATATAGGCTGCGTCGATGGCGGCCGTCGTTTCGGCAGCACCCATATCCGGCAGCGAAGCCAGCACTTCGCCTGACGCGGGGTTGATGACATCGAAAGTCTTCGTCGCCCCGCCGCCGGTCCAGGCGCCGTTGATATAGCCGGCGGCGCGCAGGAGGCGCGAGGAGAAGGGAACATGCTTGGTCATTGCCGTTGTAAAGGACATGCTATGCACTCCGATATTGTTTGGTGCCGCCAGTTCCTTCTCCCCGTGGGGAGAAGGTGGCCCGAAGGGTCGGATGAGGGCGCCGACCGGCTCGGATGCGTGAATTTTGGTGCGCTTGGCACCCCCTCATCCGCCTGACGGCACCTTCTCCCCGAGGGGAGAAGGGGACGCGCGGCAGCGACCTCATTTCATATGCGATTGCCCTTGCCGTCAGCGGGCGGCGCTCGCCTCGATTAGCGATGCCTCAAGAATGTCGAGCGCTTCGCTGAACACGCCGTCCTGAACGGTGATCGGCGACAGGAAGCGGATGACGTTGCCGTAGACACCGCAGGTTAACAGGATCAGCCCCCTGTCGAGCGCGGCCAGTCGCACCTTGTTGGCGAAATCCGCGCTCGGCAGCTTTGTCGCCGCATCATTGAATTCCACCGCGTTCATGAAGCCGGGACCGCGGATATCAGCAATCTCAGGCACTTTGTCGCGCAGCGATTCCAGACGTTGTTTCAGGCGTGAGCCGAGCTGATTAGCGCGATCGCACAGACCCTCGTCGGCGATGACGTCGAGCACGGCATGGGCAGCGGCGATCCCGAGCGGATTGCCGCCATAGGTGCCGCCGAGGCCGCCTGGAGCGGGTGCATCCATGATTTCGGCGCGGCCGGTGACAGCGGCGAGCGGAAAGCCGCCGGCAAGGCTCTTCGCCATGGTGACGAGATCGGCCGCCACCTCATGGTGATCCATTGCAAACATCTTGCCGGTGCGCGCAAAGCCGGTCTGAACTTCGTCAGCGATCAGGAGAATGCCGTGCTGGTCGCAGATTTCGCGCAGCGCCTTCATGAAGGCTGACGGCGCCGGATAGAAACCGCCTTCGCCCTGGACGGGCTCGAGGATGATGGCGGCCACGCGCTGCGGATCGACATCGGCGGCAAAGAGCTTCTTCAGCGTCGCCAGCGACTGCTCGACGCTGATGCCGTGCAGCGGTACCGGGAAGGGCGCATGGAAGACATCGCCCGGCATCGGGCCGAAGCCGATCTTATAGGGCGCGACCTTGCCGGTCAGCGCCATACCCATGAAGGTACGGCCATGGAAACCGCCGCCAAAGGCGATGATCGCGGAGCGGCCTGTGGCGGCGCGGGCGATCTTGACGGCGTTTTCGACCGCTTCCGCGCCCGTCGTCACGAAGATCGTCTTCTTGGCGAAATCGCCGGGGACGATCGCGTTCAGCCGTTCGGCCAGATGCACATAGCTCTCATAGGGCACGACCTGATGGCAGGTATGGGTGAAGCGGTCGAGCTGTTTCTTGACGGCGGCTATGACGCGAGGGTGGCGATGGCCGGTATTCACCACAGCAATGCCGGAAGCGAAATCGATATAGCGATTGCCTTCCTTGTCCCAGATTTCGGCATTTTCGGCGCGATCGGCGTAGATCTGCGTCGTCATGCCGACGCCGCGGGAAATGGCGGCGTTCTTCCGCTCGGTCAAAGTCATTGCAGTGGCTCCAGGAAGGCGTTTCCGAATTATCTTGCAGAAGTTCTGCAAGTTATTTAGAAAACTCCTACATTTTTCCTGCAAGATTTCAAGCGAGATTTTGTGCGGGTGACAAGAATGCGCGAAAGACTCACATGGAGTGCCGCGCGGCTTTTAAGGCGCGCTAAGTCGCATCATCCGTGCTAAACGGATCGAAAACGAAAATCAGGAATCGTGGCAAATGAGCAGCATCGAGCCGGAGCGACACCCGGTGCGCTACAAGGTGGCGGAAGCGGCGCGTCTTGCCGGCGTATCGGCCTCCACGCTGCGGCTATGGGAAAGCCAGGGGCTGGTCGTTCCCTCCCGCTCCGAGACCGGGCACCGCCAGTACAGCGCCGAGGACGTGGCGCGGCTGAAACGCATTGCATGGTTTCGGGCGGAGCGCGGTCTCAATCCGGCTGCGATTCGGGAGGCGCTGGAGATGGAAGAGGGTGGCGCGGCCAGCCTTGAGAATGGCGAGCAACCGGCCTCCTCCGATATCGGCCGCAGGCTCCGGTCACTGCGCCATGCCGCCGGCAAGACGCTGGAGCAGGTCGCCGCCGACATCGGTATGACGTCGTCGACGCTCTCGACCCTGGAACGCACCTCGCAGGGTGTCAGCTTCAAGACGCTGCACGACCTCGCGGATTATTATGGCACGACGGTATCGCGCCTGTCTGGTGAGGAGCGGGAGGATGTTCCCGCACTCATCCGGTCAGGCGAATGGCGTTCCTGGCCGGCGACGACGCCGGGCGTCACTGTCCAGCTTCTCGCCGAAGGACGGACGATGATGGACTGCCATCGCTTCGTGCTCGAACCCGGTGCGGCAAGCGAGGGTGCCTATCGCCACGAAGGCGAGGAGTTCATCCATGTCCTTGCCGGTCACCTGGAACTGGTGCTCGACAGCGATCAGTTCTTCGATCTCCTGCCCGGAGATTCCCTTTATTTCGAAAGCCGCCGTTATCATTCCTGGCGCAATCGCCATGACGGTGAGACCATATTGCTCTGGATCAATACGCCGCCGACTTTTTGACGGGCGCCGGTATGGTTCTCATCCCGTCTATTCTGTAGAACGGACAAAAAGCGAATTCAGAACGACAGAGCCGGGAGAATCTCATGGCTGCCACCATCCGTTATCACGAAGGCGATATTTCCACTGAGGATGCCGCCCGCTATACCGGCGCCATTGCCATCGACACCGAAACCCTCGGCCTCGTTCCACGACGCGACCGACTTTGCCTCGTGCAGCTTTCGCCGGGAGATGGCACTGCTGACATCATCCGCATCGCGGCTGGCCAGAAGCAGGCCCCCAATCTCGTTGCCATGCTCGCCGACCCGACGCATCAGAAGATCTTTCATTACGGCCGCTTTGATATCGCCGTGTTGTTCCATACGTTCGGCGTTACCACGACGCCGGTCTTCTGCACCAAGATCGCCTCGCGTCTCTGCCGTACCTATACCGACCGTCACGGCCTGAAGGACAATCTCAAGGAGATGTTGGACGTCGATATTTCCAAGGCGCAGCAATCGTCAGACTGGGCGGCGGAAACGCTGTCGCCGGCGCAGCTCGAATATGCCGCCTCCGACGTACTTTATCTGCATGCGCTACGGGAAAAGCTGACGCAACGCCTGCTGCGCGATGGCCGCATGGACTATGCGGATGATTGCTTCGCCTTCCTGCCGACGCGCGCCAAGCTCGACCTTCTCGGCTGGGAAGAGGCGGATATCTTCGCGCACAGCTGATTGCTTCGCTTGCAGGGCGAAATCCAGGGGCCGGCGTCGCGGAAGTGGCATCGGCCCTTTTATTTAGTGATCTGTTAAGGACTAGACTGCTATTTTGCGGATGATTTCCAGTTCTGCGCGTTCGCGCCTCGCCAATTCGGTTATCCGGCGCTAGGAAATCCATAGGCCGCATGAGCGGACCTCGATTGAACCTGCTTCCCGCTTCCATCGTCGCCTTGCCAGACAAAGGAGCATGTCATGTTGCTTCCCGTTGGTGCCGTGTCCGCTGTGGGTGTGTCCATTGAGAAGCCGATCGCCGCAACGGCCGAGACCTCCGGGCTTCAGACGACAGCAACGCCGCTCGCCGTCCTGTCGAGCACCGTCAATGCCAACGTCGAGGGCAAGCTGAACATGCTGCTGGTCGCGGCCCGCGAACGCATGCTCGACAGTCTGCTTTCCGCGATCGATGCCGCCAGCAAGGTGGTGAATGTTTCCCGTGAGCCGGGTGAAAGCAATACTGCCTATGCGCAGCGTGTTGCCGCCGCAATCCGCAGCCTGACGCCACCGCAGCTCGCCGCCGCGCAGCAGCGAATGGATATGCAGATGAGGACGCCAGTGCCACTGCCGCTTCTGACAGCGGCATTGGAGAATCCGGAAAGCCCGCAGGCGGTACAGCTGGCTCTCAGCCTGGAGCAGGCGTCGGTCACCGAGCCGGACGCTGTCCTGAAGGCGGTCGTCAATTCCTATGGGCAGAATGCCGGCGAAGCGGAAACGCCAGCCTCCCAGGCACCTGTTTCAGCCCCGCTGCAGAAGGCGGCCGATCTGGCCACCCTGGCAACGGCGCTTGCCGCTGCCGCAGAAGAACCGGCTTCCGCCATGTCGACACCTGCGTCTACGACCGCGGCCACACCAGCGACGGCTCAGCCTGCCGCCCAGCCGGCACCTGCGGCGCAGCCGACGCTGCAATCTGGCATTCCCGTCCAATCTCAATCGGCGCCGGCTGCTGCCCAGACGACTCAAGCGCAGACGGTCGCGCAAAACGGTATCGCCGCGACCCCGCAAGCCGCGCTTGCCGGCAGTGGTGCCGCCGCAACTGCCACGGTCCAGCCTTCCGCGCTCGCGTCTCTCGTCGATGATTTGACCGCGAGCGTACTGCTGACGGCGATCGCCGCCGAGGCCGAACTGCCGACAGAAGTCGCATTGATCCGGTCGCCGCTGACGCCGCCACCGGTGCCGCGCGATATCCAGCAGATAGAAGCCGACATCAAACAGGGCCTGCAGGTCATCATCAGTCCGCCCGCGATGGCGACCGGTTCCGATCTTCTTCAGATCATCAACAATCCCTCCTCTTCCGCAGAGAAGATCATCGCCCAGGCGCTGACCGGCAATACCGCGGCGCAGGCATCGTCCACGCAGCCGCCGGCCGTCAATGAAGGTGCCAAGAGCCCGGTCGCAGCGGCGGCCATGCCGGTGTCATTGGCGGAAGGACCCGAAACACCCGACGTTCTTCCCGCAGCTTCCGGCAAACCATCGCTGCAAACATCATCCGCCGTGCCGATGGTAGCCTATGAGGCCGCGGAACAGGCGGGAATGCAGGCATTGCCACCGCTCGGCGTTCCCTTCGTCGTGGCGAATTATCTGCCGGTCGATACCCCGATTAAGAATGACGAATCGAAGCTGCTCAATCGCGTTGACCCCGTCGGCGATGAGGAGGGCGGGCAGGGTCAGGATGAGGAGACCCCGCAAGGCCAGGATGAAGAGGAGGCCCATGCCGAGGAATTATCGGCACAAGCAGAGGGCGAGGCATCCGACGAAGCGGAAGCTGGCCCGGCCTCCGCGGAGGACGATAACGTCATGCCGGAGCTCGTTGCCTTGCCGCAGCCTCTGCGCGATCCGCTCCACGACCACGCCTTCGATTTCTATCGACGCATGGTGGCCTGGGAATAGACTGCCCGAAGAGGCAGCAGACATAGGCATGACACTCCAGACAAAGAAAAACCCGCCGGATCGCTCCGGCGGGTCTTTTGTTTCCAGGCGTCTACCGAAGATTATTCGGCGTTGCGGTTCTTCAGAGCCGCACCCAGGATGTCGCCGAGCGAAGCGCCCGAGTCGGACGAACCGAACTGAGCAACGGCTTCCTTCTCTTCTGCGATTTCCAGAGCCTTGATCGACAGCATGATCTTGCGGTCCTTCTTGGAGAAGTTGGTGACGCGGGCGTCGACAACCTGACCAACCGAGAAACGCTCCGGACGCTGTTCGTCACGGTCACGCGACAGATCGGCGCGGCGGATGAACGAGGTGATGTCTTCGTGGTTGACGAGCTTCACTTCGATGCCGCCGTCGTTGACTGCGATGACTTCGCAGGAAACGACTGCATTCTTGCGCAGGTCGCCGGAAGCTGCTGCTTCGCCGACTGCGTCCTTGCCGAGCTGCTTGATGCCGAGCGAGATGCGTTCCTTCTCGACGTCGACGTCGAGAACGACAGCCTTGACGACGTCACCCTTGTTGTACTCTTCGATGACCTGCTCGCCCGGACGGTTCCAGTCGAGGTCGGAGAGGTGAACCATGCCGTCCACATCGCCGTCGAGGCCGATGAACAGGCCGAATTCGGTCTTGTTCTTGACTTCGCCTTCGACTTCGGTGCCGGCCGGATGGTTGCGGGCGAATGCTGCCCACGGGTTTTCCAGCGTCTGCTTCAGGCCGAGAGAGATACGACGCTTGGTCGGATCCACTTCGAGAACGACGACTTCGACTTCCTGGCTCGTGGACAGGATCTTGCCGGGGTGAACGTTCTTCTTGGTCCAGGACATTTCCGAGATGTGGATGAGGCCTTCGATGCCCGGCTCCAGCTCGACGAATGCACCGTAGTCGGTGATATTCGTGACGGTACCGGAAATCTTCTTGCCTTCCGGATACTTGGCCTGGATGCCATCCCACGGATCGCTCTCGAGCTGCTTCATGCCGAGCGAGATGCGGTGGGTTTCCTGGTTGATGCGGATGATCTGTACCTTGACCTGCTGGCCGATGGACAGGATTTCCGACGGATGGTTCACACGGCGCCATGCCATGTCGGTGACGTGCAGCAGGCCGTCGATGCCGCCGAGGTCAACGAACGCACCGTAATCGGTGATGTTCTTGACGACGCCGTCAACAACCTGGCCTTCTTCGAGGTTCTGAACGATTTCAGAACGCTGCTCGGCACGGGACTCTTCCAGAACCGTACGACGCGAAACGACGATGTTGCCGCGGCGCTTGTCCATCTTGAGGATTTCGAAGGGCTGCGGGTTGTGCATCAGCGGGGTCACGTCGCGGATCGGACGGATGTCGACCTGCGAACGTGGCAGGAAGGCGATAGCGCCGTCGAGATCGACGGTGAAGCCGCCCTTGACCTGGTTGAAGATAACGCCTTCAACGCGCTCGCCAGCTTCGAACTTGGCTTCGAGCTTGATCCAGCTTTCTTCGCGGCGAGCCTTTTCGCGCGAAAGAACAGCTTCGCCAAGCGCGTTTTCGATACGCTCGACATAGACTTCGACTTCATCGCCAACCTTGAGCGTGCCGTCCTTGGCGCGTGCACCGAATTCCTTCAGCGCGATGCGGCCTTCGACCTTGAGGCCGACGTCTACAACGGCGACATCCTTTTCGATGGCGGTGATGATGCCCTTGGTGACATAGCCTTCAGCCAGATCGTTCTTGGCAAAGGATTCTTCGAGAAGGGCCGCGAAATCTTCGCGAGAGGGGGAAGTTACAGACATAAAATCTCCTGGCGTGTCCCGATCATGCAATCTGGACACTGATGCGCCGGTGGTTCGCGTTGAACAGGCCTGACCCCAGTCCGCCTCCCTTCGGGAAGCTATCCGGCGCTTGGACGGAATGTCAGGCTATCTTGAAATCGGCGGTTTCCGGCGCGAGGCGCGCGAAGGCCGCTCAAATTTTCAGGCATTTCGGCTCAGAGCGGCGTCGATGATCGACTTTGCCGTCTGAAACGCCGCTTCTATACTCATTTCTGAGGTATCTAGCAAGTATGCCTCTTCAGCTGGTTTCAAAGGGCTGTCGGTGCGGCCCATATCGCGCTCGTCGCGGCGCTTCACATCCTCGAAAATGGCGTCGTAATCGGCGTTGCCACCGGCTTCGATGATTTCTTCGTAGCGCCGTTTCGCCCGGACTTCGACCGAAGCCGTCACATAGAGTTTTACCGGCGCATCCGGGCAGACCACGGTGCCGATATCACGACCGTCGAGCACGGCGCCCGGCTCCTTCTGCGCAAAACGACGCTGCGCTTCGACCAGAGCGCGGCGCACGGCCGGCATGACTGCGATCTTCGAGGCGGCCTCGCCGATCTCGTGCCGGGAGAGAACGGCCCGGTCGAGCCCGGCGAGATCGACCTTGCGCGCCATACCTTCGGCAATCGTCTCGTCGTCAAGCGGCAGTCCGGCGTCGAGCAGGGCCTTGGCGGTGGCGCGGTAGGTGAGGCCGGTATCGAGATGATGATAACCATAGGCTTCGGCGATCCGGCGCGCCAGAGTTCCCTTGCCGGCAGCCGCTGGTCCGTCGATGGCGATGATCATGTCTTCTTCCGTCCCTACCCGATATCTCGTTATTTGCTGTAGCGACGCACCAGATCGGCCATCTCGGCGGCGTCCGTTCGATCGATTGCGCCAAGACCTCCGGCCACGCCCTGTCGGTCAGCCAGCGGCCGGTTCTGGCTCACCTTCCATTTTCCGTCAATCGTCTCAATGTCGATTTCGATGCCGATGATGCCCTTCAGCTGGGCGGCAATGAACTCCGGCGGCGCATCCTCCACCGCCCAAGGCTGGGCGCGATCGCTCTCGTTCTCGCGCGTCAGCGCGCCGATCTGCGCGAGCAGCCAGGTGGGGTCCTCGATCGTTCGCGCCTTCCCGCGCACCTGTACGATCGCATAGTTCCAGGTCGGCACCACTTTGCCGGTCTCCCGCTTCGTCGCATACCAGGAGGGCGTGATATAGGTATCGGCGCCCTGGAAGACGACGAGTACGGGCGCGCCGGCCGCAATCTCCTTCCATTGGCCGTTCGCCCTGGCCACATGCGCCTGCAGCGTCCCTTTCGGCGAAAGCTCCGCATTCAGGTGGAACGGCACTGCATTGGCGATCAGCCCGCCGTCACCAGCAGTGATGAGCATTCCCAGCGGGTGCGCGCGGATCAGCTGGTGCTGCGTGCCGAGATCGTCTTCGCGGTGATGGGGCGGCTGATACATGGCTTCGGTCCGTTTGCTGTGCCATTCCCAGGGAGCCTTGCCGGGAAACCTTGTGCGATAAGGCTTCGGATGGCCAATGGCGCGGTCTATCAGTCCTGGGTTTCGATCGTCGCGCCCAATCTTGTCATCATAGCAAAAAATTCCGGAAAGCTGGTGGCGATCATGGCCGAATCGTCGATCGTGACAGGATGCTCGGCGGCAAGCCCCATGACGAGAAAGCTCATGGCGATGCGGTGATCGAGATGGGTGCTCACTTTGCGGCCAACGGCATTGCCCAGGCCCTTGCCGTCAGGCCTGCCGCGAACGATCAGCGAATCCTTGCCCTCGCTGCAGTCGACACCGTTGAGCTTCAACCCATCGGCGACGGCCGAGAGCCGGTCGGATTCCTTCACCCGCAGCTCCTCCAGCCCCTGCATGATGGTTGTGCCCTGTGCAAAAGCAGCCGCGACGGCTAGCACCGGGTATTCGTCGATCATCGACGGCGCGCGCTCGGCCGGCACGGTGACGCCCTTGAGCGCAGAGGAGCGCACGCGGAGATCGGCAACATCCTCGCCGCCCGTCATGCGCCGGTCGAGGACCTCGATATCCGCGCCCATCTCCTGCAGCATCAGGATGAGGCCGGTGCGCGTTGGATTCATCAGCACATTGCGGATGGTGATGTCGGAGCCGGGTACGATCAATGCCGCCACCAGCGGGAAGGCGGCGGAGGAGGGATCGCCGGGGACATCGATCGTCTGGCCGGTGAGCTTGCCCTGACCCTCAAGGCGAATGGTGCGGACGCCCGCCGCATCGGTCTCGACCGAAAGTGCTGCGCCGAAACCGGCAAGCATTCTTTCGGTATGGTCGCGGGTCATGACGGGCTCGATCACCGTTGTGATGCCGGGTGCATTGAGGCCCGCCAGCAGCACCGCCGATTTGACCTGCGCCGAAGCCATCGGCACGCGATAGGTCAGCGGGCTTGCCACTCCCGGGCCGCGCAGGGTGACCGGCAGCTTGTCGCCCTCGGCCGCTCTGACCTGTGTTCCCATGAGGCGCAGCGGATGGAGGATGCGCCCCATCGGCCGCTTCGAAAGCGAGGCATCGCCGATGATGGTAGTCTCGAAATCGTAAGCGCCGACCAGGCCCATGGTCAGGCGGGAGCCGGTGCCGGCATTGCCGAAATCGAGCGGTGCCTCCGGCGCCAGCAGCCCGCCATTGCCGGTGCCGCCGACGATCCAAACGTCGCCATCCTTGCGGATCGCAGCACCGAGCGCCTGCATGGCCCTGCCCGTGTTGAGAACGTCCTCACCCTCGAGCAGGCCGGTGATGCGGGTTTCGCCCGCGGCAAGGCCGCCGAACATCAGGGAGCGATGGGAAATGGATTTGTCGCCGGGAATGCGGATCGTGCCGGAAAGGCCGGCCGAGCGGCGTGCCACGGCTGGTTGGGGAAGGGTATCGTGCGGCATGGGCAATTCCTTTGCGATGCCGGTATTCCATCCGCATTCTGTGCTGGCTGCGTTGCTCTTGCGCCAGATGTTCTGCGGTTCACGCCAGCTGGTTAGCACAGGCCCGTTCCCCAGTCATCCCGCCATGCGCAAAAAGCACGTTCGAGGCGGCTTGAACTTTAGCTTTGACAGAAACGGCCGCAACGATTAAGGGGACCGGCTGATATTTCCCTTAAAACGCCGGCTTCCCCGGCATTGCCGAATTTTCATTCGGCCATTCATGAGGCTTTGACAGTGGCGAAAGCGGAACTTGGAACAAAACGTACCGATCCCGATACCGGCAAGAAGTTCTATGACCTGAACCGGGATCCGGTGGTCTCGCCCTATACCGGCAAGTCCTGGCCCTTGTCCTTCTTCGAGGAAACCTCCGCTTCCAAGGAAGTTCCGGAAGAAGACGAAGTGGCTGAAGTCGATACCGAAAACACGGAAGTCGAACTGGTCTCGCTCGAGGATGCCGACGAAGCGGCGGGCGGCGACGACATTCCGGATATCGGCGATGACGATGTCGAAATCGGTGACGATGACGACGATACCTTCCTCGAAGCCGACGAAGATGAAGACGATGACGACATGAGCGACATCATCGGCGTCACCGGCGACGAAGACGACGTCTGATCTGAAAGACAATCGGCCCGGTGAAAGAAAAAATTTCCCGGGCCGAATTTTTCGGCTTGCTATCTGTGAAAACCACAAGTAATAAGCCGCCACCCCGACGGGCGAAGCGCTCGGAAGGGACCCAGGGCCGGTCAAACGGCACCATCTTGATGGGGCTATAGCTCAGCTGGGAGAGCGCTTGCATGGCATGCAAGAGGTCAGCGGTTCGATCCCGCTTAGCTCCACCAGCCTTCGCTCTCCGAGCTTCGGCTCGGCAAGCCAGTAGACGAAGGCTGCCGCGCTGAAGTTGCGCAGCAACGCAAGCGGGCTTTCTCAAATGTTCTCATACAAATTAAATTCGAGAACGAATCGATAGTTTACGAATAGCACATTGATTGTGTTCTTTTTGACGCACACTATTATGCCTCGCATGAAGTACGTCTATATCCTTCAAAGCTGTGATTTTTCTGATCGCCATTATGTTGGCGTTACCGGAGATTTGAAAGCTCGCCTGGCAAAGCACAACGCCAGAGAAGTGCCTCACACGTCGAAATATGCCCCATGGTCGGTCAAAACCTACGTTGCATTTTCAGATGAGGCACAGGCGCTTGAGTTCGAAAAATATCTCAAATCCGGATCAGGGCGCGCATTTGCGAAGAAGAGATTGTAGTTGCGCTTCGGCAAGAAGCGCTGATTCTAACCGACTCTATAATCCTCCGCATCCCGCCAACTTCATGCTAGCCTCCAATCCTCCTTAACCCACCCCGAATCGCCCATGACCAGACAGCGCCGCCGTCGTCTCATCAAGACCCGCCGTACCGTGACGGGGTTTCTGCTTGTTGCCTCGATCGCCTTTCTGGCTGGAATGACCGATGCCGTCGGGCTGATGCTGACGGGCAATTTCGTGTCCTTCATGACCGGCAATACGACACGGGCGGCGATTGCCCTCGGAATGGGCGAGTTCGGTCATGCGGCGGTGCTTTTCTCGGCCATCCTGACATTCATCATCGGCAACGCGCTTGGGATCGTTGTCGCCCATGCGGCGGATCGACGAGCTTTCGTGGTGCTTGCCTGCGTCAGCATCCTTCTGGCCGCTGCAGCGGGCTTTGCGGATCCGTCGCTGCTTCTGGTACAGTTCTATCTCGTGGTGCTTGCCATGGGCATGGTCAATGCCACGGTCGAGCATATCGAAGGCCTGCCGATCGGCCTCACCTATGTTACCGGGGCGCTGTCGCGCTTCGGACGCGGTCTGGGCCGTTTCCTGCTGGGGGATCGCGATTTTCTCTGGACGGTGCAAATCGTGCCCTGGAGCGGCATGATCTCGGGCGCCATCATCGGCGCACTTCTGGCCGGCGCCTTTGGCGCGCACGCGCTCTGGCTGGTGTCGATGGTCGCCCTCGTCCTGGCACTGTCGACGCTTTTCATCCCTCGCCCGCTGCAGCGCCGCTTCAATCAGCGCTTCGTTATTTCGGCGTCCACGGTGCGGCGGACGAAATAGCCACATTGCAGTGCACAAAAATCTGCTAGGGAGAAAAACGAATCGTTTGCCGACAAGCTCAAGGATGTGCCGTGTTCGTTTTTTCGAAACTGGTCTGGATCTTCGGTCAGCCGCTGTCGCTGGCGTTTCTCTTCGTACTGCTGGCTTTCATCGCCGCTCTTCTGCGTTGGCGAGCAACCGTCATCACCTCGACGCTCTTGCCGGCGCTGATCCTGTTCGTCTCGCTCTATACGACGGCCGGCGCTTATGTCGTTCAGGGGCTGGAGGAGCGCTTTCCGCATCCCGCTGCCGATCCCGCCGATCTGAAATGCATGATCGTTCTCGGCGGCGCCACGCAGAATGAGGTGACAACGGCGCGCGGCGGTTACGAGCTTGATTCGGCCGGCGATCGTCTGATTGAATCGCTGCGACTGGCACAGAAATATCCGCAGTCACGCATCGTGATCTCGGGCGGCGATGGCTCGATCGGCGGCACCTATGAGGGCGATGCCGTCATCTCCGAGCGCTTCTTCACCGCGCTCGGCATTCCCACAAGCCGCTTGGTCGAGGACAAGACCTCGCGCACGACCTTCGAGAATGCCGTCAACACCAAGGAGCTGCTGGCGCAGAACGGTCTTTCGGATTGCTTGCTCATCACTTCGGGCTTCCACATGCCGCGCTCGATGGGCATTTTCCGCAAGCAGGGCATCAATGTCGTGCCCTGGCCGGTCGACTATCGGAGCACCGGCAAGGAAAGTCTCGGCTTCGATTTCACCCAGCCCTCGCGCAATGCGCAACTGCTGGCAACCGGCCTGCGCGAATGGGTCGGCTTGGTCGGCTATTACGCCGTCGGGCGCACTTCGGCGCTCTACCCGGGGCCGTAGCTACGTGCCTCGGACCGTAACCAGGTGTCCGGAACCGTGATTTGCGTATCCGCCTTTTCTGAAATTGCTTATTTCTTCGAGATTGTGACGAATTTGACGCCGCGGACCCTGACGGTGATTTCGCAGGCGGCCTCGCCATCCTTGCGGTCGCAGAAGCGCGGATGCATCTTCATGGCCAGAACCATGTTGCCGAAACGCTGGATGAAATCATAGCCGTAGATCTTCGCCGTGGCGATCATCAGGTAGCCGCCTTCGGCCACCTGGACATAGAAATTGTAGGGGCAGCCTTCGTCCGTGCAGTAGGGTCCCTTTTCGCCCTTGCAGGTGATCTCGCCTTCATTGATGACGATATCCATCAGCTTGTCGTTGTTGATGTCCTGCTGGGTGGCGAACTTGTCGCCGAAGCTCACCTGGCCGTCGCAGCTCTTGGTGAAATGATCCTTCTCGAAGGCCACGGGGTCCTGCAGGATCGATTGCTGCGCCTCGGCCACGGCAGGCATGATCACGAGAGCGAAGAGGTTGAGGATTACGATCAGCAGGGATTTCACGGGGGATTCCTTTTCGAAGCGCCGTTACGGCCACGATAACAGCCGCAGCCGCTGCGGCATCTTTGCACGCGCCTGCTTGCGCGGCCCTTGCCGTCGTGATTCATTTCGGAAAAATCGCCGGCCTCCCGTTGGAGTTTTCGATGTCGCTTCTCTCGTTTCTTGATTATGCCGGCGTCGCCCTTTTTGCCGCAACCGGCGCGCTGGCGGCCTCGCGCAAGCAGCTCGATCTGATCGGCTTCCTGTTCCTGGCAGCCGTCACCGGCATTGGCGGCGGCACGCTGCGCGATATCGTCCTTGGCAGGGTGCCGGTCTTCTGGGTGCTGAACCCGACCTATATCATCATCTGCGCCGTGGTCGGCGTCTTGGTCTTCTTCACCGCGCATCTCTTCGAATCGCGCTATCGGCTGCTCATCTGGCTCGATGCGGTGGGGCTGTCGGCCTATTGCGTGATGGGAGCGGCCAAGGGCATGGCGGCGACGGGCTCCCCCACCGTCGCCATCGTCACCGGCGCGCTGACGGCGACCTTCGGCGGCATTTTACGTGATCTCTTGGCAAACGAACCTTCGGTGCTGCTGCGTCCGGAAATCTACGTGACCGCTTCGCTCGTCGGCGCCAGCGTCTTTACCGCCGCCAATGCAACGATGCTGCCGCTTTATGCCTCTGCGGGATTGGGCGTAATCGCGGCCTTCGCGGTGCGCGGCGGCGCGCTCTGGTTCGGCTGGACCTTTCCGACCTATCACCACAAGCCAGGCCGGCATCCGGACGATGTGATGTAGTTGGAGGCAGTGGGGAATAGGCATTAGGCAATAGCGGTCGGCTGGCAGACAATTCTACTGCCTACTGCCTACTGCCTACTGCCTACTGCCTACTCTTGCGCCGCAGACGGATCACCACATCGACATGGGCGATTTCCATGCCCTGCGGCGGCTCGGGCAGATTGTCGATCGTCAGATTGCTGATCGGAATATCCAGCACCTCGTTGTGGCCTTCCACGAAAAAGTGATGGTGATCGGAGACGTTGGTGTCGAAATAGGTTTTGGTGCTTTCGACAGCGAGCACACGGATCAGGCCTGCCTCGGTAAATTGATGCAGCGTGTTGTAGACGGTTGCGAGCGAGACGGGCACGCCTGCGGCAACCGCTTCCTCGTGAAGCTCTTCTACAGTCAGGTGGCGGTCGCCCTTGGCGAAAAGGAGGTCTCCCAGTGCGATCCGCTGCCTAGTCGGCCTTAGGCCCACATTGCGCAGCCTGGTTTCGATCGCGATTTCGGCATGTTCTGCCATTCAGGGACTCCGGATTCCTGATCTCTATAATTCTTTACTAAGCCATATAACTTTTGCCTTGATTGCTTTCAATAGTTTCCATGGGGTGGGAAGGCGCTCAAAAGCCGGAAAAATCGGGCTTTTGCCGCATTTGGCACTGGTAGCGGCTCTGGCGTTCCTGTATGCGACCACCACATAAGAGCTACTGCGTTCGATCGAACGGCTGAATGAGAGTGTGATGGTTACGCTTCATTTTCTGTCGATCTTGCACTAAAGCTTCACATCCATCGGCATTCATGCGGGGGAAACGGAATTTTTATGACGACGAGACAATCCAGCTTCAATTACGAGGAAATCCTGTCCTGTGGCCGCGGCGAGCTGTTCGGCCCGGGCAACGCACAGCTTCCCCTGCCACCGATGCTGATGGTCCATCGCATTACGGATATTTCCGAAACGGGCGGAGCCTTCGACAAGGGCTATATTCGCGCCGAATACGACGTGCGCCCCGATGATTGGTACTTCCCCTGCCATTTCGCCGGCAATCCCATCATGCCGGGCTGCCTCGGCCTCGACGGCATGTGGCAGCTGACCGGCTTCTTCCTTGGCTGGCTCGGCGAGCCCGGACGCGGCATGGCGCTTTCCACGGGCGAAGTGAAGTTCAAGGGCATGGTTCGTCCGGACACGAAGCTTCTCGAATACGGCATCGACTTCAAGCGCGTCATGCGCGGACGCCTCGTCCTCGGCACCGCCGACGGCTGGCTGAAGGCCGATGGTGAGACCATCTATCAGGCGATGGACCTGCGCGTGGGCCTGTCCAAGGACAAGGTTGCCTGAACCGCGGCATCGCCGCCTCCACAAAGACAGATGTTTTAGAAAAGGTCATCGACATGAGACGGGTAGTTGTTACGGGTCTGGGTATTGTCTCTTCGATTGGAAACAATGCTCAAGAAGTGACCGCCTCGCTGCGCGACGCCAAATCCGGCATTTCCTTCTCCCCCGATTTCGCCGAGCATGGCTTCAAGTGCCAGGTCTGGGGCGCGCCGAAGATCGATACGACGGACTTGGTAGATCGCCGCGCCATGCGCTTCCTGTCGCAGGGCGGCGCCTGGAACCACGTCGCCATGAAGCAGGCGATCGCCGATAGCGGTCTCGAGGAAGGTGATATCACCAACGAGCGCACCGGCATCATCATGGGCTCCGGCGGCCCGTCGACCCGCACGCTGATCGAAGCGGCCGACATCACCCGCAAGAACAACAGCCCGAAGCGCATCGGCCCCTTCGCGGTGCCGAAGTCGATGTCGTCGACGGCCTCGGCCACGCTTGCGACATGGTTCAAGATCCACGGCGTCAACTACTCCATCTCGTCCGCATGCTCGACCTCGGCGCACTGCATCGGCAATGCCGCCGAAATGATCCAGTGGGGCAAGCAGGACGTCATGTTCGCCGGCGGCCACGAGGATCTCGACTGGACCATGTCGAACCTCTTCGACGCCATGGGCGCCATGTCCTCCGACTTCAACGAAAATCACCCGGAAACCGCCTCGCGCGCTTATGACGCCAAGCGTGACGGCTTCGTCATCGCCGGTGGCGCCGGCGTGCTGGTTCTGGAAGAGCTTGAGCATGCCAAGGCCCGCGGCGCCAAGATCTATGCCGAGATCATCGGCTACGGCGCCACCTCGGATGGTTACGACATGGTGGCGCCGTCGGGCGAAGGTGCCGTGCGCTGCATGCGCCAGGCGCTCGCCACGGTGAAGGGCGATATCGACTACATCAACACCCACGGCACCTCGACGCCGGTGGGCGACAGCAAGGAAATCGGCGCGATCCGCGAAGTCTTCGGCGCCAAGATCCCGCCGATCCAGTCGACCAAGTCGCTGACGGGCCATTCGCTCGGCGCAGCGGGCGTTCAGGAATCGATCTACTCGATCTTGATGATGCAGGAGCGTTTCATCGGCGAAAGCGCTCATATCACCGAACTCGATCCGGAATTCGAAGGCGTGCCGATCGTGCGCAAGCGTATCGACAATGCCAGGTTCGATATCGCCCTTTCGAACTCCTTCGGCTTCGGCGGCACCAACGCCACGCTCGTATTCCAGCGCTACAACGGATAAGGCAATGACGGGAATTATGCAGGGTAAGCGCGGCCTCATCATGGGCGTCGCAAACAATCACTCGATTGCCTGGGGTATTTCAAAGGCGCTGGCAGCCGAAGGCGCGGAACTGGCTTTCACCTTTCAGGGGGAAGCGCTCGGCAAGCGCGTCAAGCCGCTGGCAGCCGAAGTCGGCTCGGATTTCCTTCTGCCTTGCGATGTTGAGGATCTCGCTTCGGTCGATGCCGTTTTCGCGGCGATCAAGGAGCGCTGGGGCAAGCTGGACTTCATCGTTCACGCCATCGGCTTTTCCGACAAGAACGAGCTGAAGGGGCTCTATGCCAACACCACGCGGGAAAATTTCACCCGCACCATGGTGATTTCCTGCTTTTCCTTCACCGAGATCGCCAAGCGCGCCGCCGATCTGATGACCGAGGGTGGCAGCATGTTGACGCTGACCTATAACGGTTCGACGCGCGTGATCCCGAACTACAACGTCATGGGCGTCGCCAAGGCGGCCCTCGAGGCCTCCGTTCGCTATCTCGCTGCGGATTACGGCCCGCGCGGCATTCGCGTCAACGCCGTCTCGGCCGGTCCGATCCGCACACTCGCCGGTGCCGGCATTTCCGATGCCCGCGCCATCCTGTCGTGGAACCAGCGCAACGCACCGCTGCGCAAGTCCGTCACCATCGATCAGGTCGGCTCGTCGTCGCTCTACCTCCTGTCGGATCTTTCGGCTGGCGTGACCGGCGAAATCCACTTCGTCGATGCCGGCTATAACATCACCTCGATGCCGACGCTGGAAACGCTGTCGAGCGCAGATACGGAGTAAGCTCCCGATCTCAGTCGTCCTCCCGGTTTTGGCCGGGAGGATCGAATTTCCGGATATCCTTCCAGAGGATTCCCGATGACGTCCAACGACACAGAACCTTTGGCATCGACCGACCGTCTTATCCTCCGCCGCTTTGTGCCGGAGGATTTTGTCGCCTACAGCGCCTATCGCTCCCTGCCGGAGATCTATCGTTTTCTCTACCGCGATCCTCCCTCGCCCGAAGTGATGAGGGAGCGTTTCGATATCCGCCTGAATTCCCCTTTCTCCGAAGATGGGGATACGCTGCTATGCGCCGTCATTCGGCGGGAGGATGGCGCTTTGGTCGGTGATGTCAGCCTGACATTCGCAAACAAGGCGGCACTTCAAGCCGAGCTCGGCTATACCTCCAACCCAGCCTATGCCAGGAAGGGCTATGCCACCGAGGCGGCGCAAGCCATGATTACCCTCGGCTTCGAAAGGTTCGGCTTTCACCGGATTTTTGCACGGCTGGATGCGAAAAATGTCGGATCCGTGGGCGTCGTCGAACGGCTCGGCCTGCGCCGTGAGGCGCTTTTGATCGAGAACGATCGCTTCAACGGTATATGGGGCGACGAATGCGTCTACGCCGTGCTGAACCGCGAATGGGCCGCGGGAGCACCGCGTGAGGCGTGATCTGTTTGCCACCCCAGCGTACCCATACTTCGTCATCCTCGAGTTAAGCCCGAGGATGACGGTAGAGATAGTGGAGGAAGAGCCTCGGGGACTCTGCGGCGCCAGGCAGCGCGGGCTGAGTCTCGTATAAGAAGGGCGGGCGATGGCCGCCTTTGTCGCTTACTTCTTGGCCCAGAGCACCTTGTAGCGGGCATTGCGGCAGGTCTCGCCGAATTCTTTGAAATTCTCCGCCAGCACCGGCTCATAGGGCAGGCCGCGATTGGCGACCAGCATCAGCCGTCCGCCGCCGCGCAGTGCCGAAGCGGCGGTCTTGATCATCGCCTGGCCGAGCGAAGGTTCGGCGGCATGACCCTCATGGAAGGGCGGGTTCATGATGATCAGGTCGTACTTGTCCTTGACCGGCTCGCTTGCCAGATCGTGCCAGAAGAAGCGCTGGGCGACCTTCGGGCAGTGCGACAGCAGATTGGCGCGTGCGGCCTCCAGGGAGCCGTAATGGGCCTCGTAGAGGTCGATACGTTCGATCCTCGGCGACTTCATTGCCAGCTCGACGGAGAGGTAGCCCCAGCCGGCGCCGAAATCGGCGGCATCGCCGGCAAAATCGGTTGGCAGGCGCGAGGCGAGAAGTTCGGAGCCGGCATCGACACGGTCATGGGAGAACATGCCGGGCGCCGTGGTGAAACTGTCATCGACCAGCGTCGCCGGCTTTGCGAGCTGCGCCGTCAAAAGCTTGATATCGGCAGGCCGCGCAAACCAGAAGGCCACGCCGTGATATTTCGGCATGTGCTCGATTTCGAGACCGAAGGCCTCGACGCGCTTGCGCAGCGGCTGGATGCCGTCTTCCTTGCCGCCGGCAACGACGATAAGGCCGCCTTCCTTCACCCGCGACAGCGCTTCGGCGATATGATCCTCATTCTCGCCCTTGTGCTTGCCACAGAGCACCAGGGCGCCGTCGTAGCCTTCGCTTTCGATCTCCGGCGTCACGTTGATGCGCTGCGCCTGCAGCTGGCGATAGAAGGGGCGGAAGCCCTGGACGGCCGAAAGCTCGGCAGCAAATCCCTCCGGCAGCGCAAAGCCTGCCTCGGCGCCGAGAAACAGGATCCGCTCGCCCTCGCCGGGCGCGTCGACAGTGCCGGAGGCAAAGGGATGGAACAGGGTCTTCAGGGCATCGCGGCTCATGGGCGTGGTCTCGTTATTGTTTCGTTTGTTGGGCCTGCGGGCAGATGTCTGGCCTTATGCTTGCCCCTCACCCTAGCCCTCTCCCCGTTGGGACGGGGAGAGGGGACGACGGAGTAAGACAACATGCCTCAGCTTGGAAGAAGAGGATGATCTAGCACGGTCGTCATCCCCTCTCCCCGCGTGCGGGGAGAGGGCTAGGGTGAGGGGCCGGGCACATAGCTTCAGCGAAAGCAGGCTAGGCCGACAGCATCAACATAAAAAGGGCGCGGAAAAGATCCCGCGCCCCGGAATTTGGATGAAGGCGCAGCTTATTCGGCCGCGTCGTCCTTCTTCTTGTCGGCAGCGATTTCCTGGCCGGTGGCCTGGTCGACGACCTTCATGGACAGGCGAACCTTGCCGCGCTCATCGAAGCCGAGCAGCTTGACCCAGACCTTGTCGCCTTCCTTGACGACGTCCTGCGTCTTGGCAACGCGCTCGGAAGCGAGCTGAGAGATGTGGACGAGGCCGTCGCGAGCGCCGAAGAAGTTGACGAAGGCGCCGAAGTCGGCGGTCTTGACAACGGTACCTTCGTAGATCTGGCCGACTTCCGGCTCAGCAACGATCGAGTGGATCCACTTGCGGGCCGCTTCGATTTCCTTGCCGGAAGAGGAGGCGATCTTGACGGTGCCGTCGTCCTCGATGTTGATCTTCGCGCCGGTCTTTTCGACGATTTCGCGGATGACCTTGCCGCCGGAGCCGATGACTTCGCGGATCTTGTCGACCGGGATGTTCATGACTTCGATGCGCGGAGCGAATTCGCCGAGCTGACCGCGGCTCTCGGTGATAGCCTTGGACATTTCGCCGAGGATGTGGGCACGACCGCCCTGTGCCTGGCCAAGAGCGACCTTCATGATCTCTTCGGTGATGCCGGCGATCTTGATGTCCATCTGCAGCGAGGTGATGCCGTCGGCAGTGCCGGCGACCTTGAAGTCCATGTCGCCGAGGTGGTCTTCGTCACCGAGAATGTCGGAGAGAACCGCGAAGCGATCGCCTTCCAGGATCAGACCCATGGCAATGCCGGCAACCGGCTTTGCCAGCGGCACGCCGGCGTCCATCAGGGCGAGCGAGGTGCCGCAAACCGTTGCCATCGAGGATGAGCCGTTGGACTCGGTGATCTCGGAAACGACGCGCAGCGTATAGGGGAACTGTTCCGCCGACGGCAGCATCGGGCGGATAGCGCGCCATGCGAGCTTGCCGTGACCGATTTCGCGACGACCCGGGGAGCCCATACGGCCGGTTTCGCCAACCGAGTAGGGAGGGAAGTTGTAATGGAGCAGGAAACGCTCCTTGTACATGCCGGTTAGGCTGTCGACATACTGTTCGTCTTCGCCGGTGCCGAGCGTGGCGACGACGATTGCCTGCGTTTCACCACGGGTAAACAGCGCCGAACCGTGCGTGCGCGGCAGCAGGCCGACTTCCGAAACGATCGGGCGAACGGTCGACAGGTCGCGGCCGTCGATGCGGCTGGACGTGTCGAGGATGTTCCAGCGAACGATCTTCGCCTGCAGGTGCTTGAAGATGGCGCCGACTTCTTCGGCCGTGTACTTGGCTTCGCCTTCTTCCGGCAGGAAGTGTGCCTTCACCTTCGCCTTGACGGCGTCGACGGCAGCGTAGCGATCGGCCTTCTGGGTGATCTTGTAGGCGTCGCGCAGTTCGGCTTCGGCGAGGCCGAGCATTTCCTTCTCGAGCTCGGAATAATCTTCCGGTTGGAAGTCGCGCGGTTCCTTGGCAGCGACTTCGGCGAGCTTGATGATCGCATCGATGACAGGCTGGAAGCCGCGATGACCGAACATGACGGCGCCGAGCATGACGTCCTCAGGCAGTTCCTTGGCTTCGGATTCAACCATCAGAACGGCGTCCTGCGTCCCGGCAACGACCAGGTCGAGGCTCGATTCGTCCATCTCGTCGAGATGCGGGTTGAGCACGTATTCGCCGTTGATGTAGCCGACGCGAGCGCCGCCGACCGGGCCCATGAAGGGAACGCCCGAGAGCGTCAGGGCAGCCGAGGTTGCGACCATCGACAGGATGTCGGGATTGTTTTCGAGGTCATGCTGGATGACCGTGACGACAACCTGGGTGTCGTTCTTGTAGCCTTCCGGGAAGAGCGGGCGGATCGGGCGGTCGATCAGGCGCGAAACGAGGGTTTCGTTTTCGCTCGGACGACCCTCACGCTTGAAGTAGCCGCCGGGGATCTTGCCGGCTGCGTAGGTCTTTTCCTGGTAGTTGACGGTGAGCGGGAAGAAGTCCTGGCCCGGCTTCGGCGCCTTGGCGGAAACGACGGTCGCAAGCACCACGGTCTCGCCGTAGGTGGCGACAACGGCGCCGTCGGCCTGACGGGCGATCTTGCCGGTTTCGAGCTTCAGCGGGCGGCCTGCCCACTCGATTTCGACGGTATGGATATCGAACATATCTTGTCCTTGCATGATGCGGGAAAAGGCGCCGTCGCCGACGAATTCGGCAGGGCACATCTTCGACCGCACGAAGTGTGACGCATCACGGGCAAGACAACGAGAGGCTTTCGAAGATCGGCCGAAGCGCTAGGCTTCGGCTGAAAGCATCCGGCAATCCTGCCCCATGACAGGTCAACGGTTGTTGTTGGCAGCACCGGCCCATCCGGCCTGCCGTCGGTCTCGCATCGCACCGGCATAAGGCGCGAGGGAAACTGGTCTCAAGGGTTCATACCCTTCATAAGCATCCGGCGGACGTTCAGGTGAACGCCCGCCGGAGATTCCGTTAGCGGCGGATACCGAGGCTGGTGATCAGCTTGGTATAACGGCCTTCGTCCTTCTTCTTGAGGTAGTCAAGAAGCGAGCGCCGGCTGGAAACCATCGTCAGGAGGCCACGACGGGAGTGGTTGTCCTTCTTGTGGTCCTTGAAGTGTTCCGTGAGGTTGTTGATGCGCTCGGTCAGGATCGCAACCTGGACTTCCGGAGAACCGGTGTCGCCTTCGGCGGTAGCGTATTCCTTGATCAGCGCAGCCTTGCGCTCAGCAGTGATCGACATCGGATGGTCCTTTCTATGAGAGGAGATTGAAGTCGCCAAACGCCGGGATGTCGTCCAGCATTGGCCGCGAATGCAATCAGGCATGCCTGATGCTGGCGCTGCCTATAAACCAAATGAGCGCCAATTGAAAGAGGGTTCTCCTTGGGCGCCTTTCAGCGCCCCGCCATGGCGTCCCGGATCATGGCATCGTAGCCTTTCGGATCCTGCAGCATGGCGAAATGGCTGGCGTCCTTCAGGATGACGAGCTTGGCGCCCGGGATCTCCTTCGTCATCATCTCGGTATGATCAAGCTTCACCGCCTCGTCATGGTCGCCGATGGCAAGCGTCACCGGCACCGTGATCTTGCCGAGGTCCGCGGCAGTCCATGCCGGCTGCGTCGCCCACATCTGCGAGATCTGGTTGACGAAGGCCTCATATTCGTTCGGGGTCGGCGACAGTTTCTTGTAATACTCGCCGGCGACGTTGATGTAGTCGTTGAAAGTCTTGTTGCTCATGACGTCGGGCTTCACGCCGTCTGTCGTGACATTGGCGGCTTGCGCGATCACGCGGGTCAGCTTTTCGGGATGTTTCATCGCCATGTCGATGCCGATGATGCCGCCGTCAGACCATCCGACCAGCGTCACCTTGCCGACCTTCAGATAGTCGAGCAGCGCAACGTAGTCCGAAGTCATCAGATCGTAGCCGAAGGGTTTCTCGCTGCGCGTCGAGCGGCCGTGCCCGCGGCTGTCGGCGACGATGACGAGATGATCTCTCGCGAAATCGGCGACCTGAGCGCCCCAGACGTCGGCATTCCCGAGACCGCCATGAATGAAGAGGATCGGGTCACCCGCGCCATATTCGGCATAATACATCTTGATGTCGTTGACATCGGCCATGCCGCTCGCCTTCGGCTGCGGCATTGGCGGAAATGGCGGTAGCCCGGCCCACCGCTCCGCGGATTGGGCATTCGTTACCGTCAGGAACAGGGAAAGGAATGCAACTATTCCGAATGCAACTCTGCGCATGTTTGCCCCCTTTGAACGAGCCATGAGGGCCCGTCGGGGAGCATATCGCATCGCCATTGCCCTGCAATAGCACTATTCCCGATTGATTGAGGTCAGCCGAACACGCGCTTGGGGCGGAATTCGCCCTGGCCGATCTCGCCGATCGCAATCAGCTTGCCGCGGGCCGTGGCGTAGGCCTCGGTCTCGGCAACCGGCGCATCGCGGCCGCGCACCAGGATCGGGTTGCCCATCTTCAGGCGGTGTGCCTGGTCGTCGCTGATGACGAGATGCGGCAGCGAAGACAGCGCTTCGGCCGTGTCGATCAGAAGCGCATCGAGGGCTGCGAGCCGCTCGTCCGCGTCCTCGATCTCTTCCAGCGCCACGAGATCGGCAAGCGGCACCATCGCTTCTTCGGCGAAGGGGGCAACGAAGCTGCGGCGCAGACCGGAAATATGGCCGTAGCAGCCGAGATCGCGGCCGAAATCGCGGGCAAGCGCACGCACATAGGTACCCTTGCCGCATTCCACTTCGAAATGTGCCGTGTTGGCATCAGGGCAGGCGAGCAGCGTCAGGCGGAAAATCTCGACTTCGCGCGAGGGGATCTCTACCGTCTCGCCTTCGCGGGCAAGGTCATAGGCGCGCTCGCCAGCGATCTTGATGGCCGAGAACTGCGGCGGGATCTGGTTGATGACGCCGGTATAGTTCGGCAGCAGTGCGCGAATATCCTCTTCGCTCGGACGCTTGTCGGAGGTGGCGGTTACCGCGCCCTCGAGGTCGTCGGAAGCGCGTTCTTCGCCCCAGGTCACGGTGAATTCATAGATCTTGCGGCCATCCATGACGTAAGGAACCGTCTTGGTGGCGTCGCCGAGCGCGATCGGCAGCATGCCGGAGGCGAGCGGATCGAGCGTGCCGGCATGGCCGGCCTTCTGGGCCTTGAACAGCCACTTGATCTTGGAAACGGCTTCGGTCGAGCCGAAGTCGATCGGCTTGTCGAGGATGAGCCAGCCCGAAATCGGACGGCCCTTGGGTTTGCGTGGCTTGGACATTCTCTGTCTCTGTTATTGATCTTGGTCGTTGTCGTCGTCGAGATCGCGGCTGACCTCGGGCGAGCGCAGAAGCGCATCGATCTTCTTGTAATTGTCGAAGCTCGTATCATCGCGGAAACGAACTTCCGGCATGTACTTCATCTGCCGAAGCTGCGGGCCGAGACGGCCGCGGATATATTTCGCATGGCGGTTCAGCGCCTCGATGACGGCGCCATGGTCGGAAACGCCGAGCGGGGTCACGAAGGCCGTCGCGATCTTCAGATCGGGCGACATGCGCACTTCGGAAATGGAGATCACGGTGCGCTCGATCAGGTCGTCGCGCACTTCGCCGCGCTGCAGAACCTGCGTGATCGCTGAGCGCACCTGCTCGCCGACGCGAAGCATGCGCTGCGAAGGCGCGGAAGAAGTTGGTCTGGTCATGGTTGTTCCGTTAGCAGCGTCCTTTGGACGCGATAAAGCGGGTCAAATGACTCGATCCGGCTCAAAGGTCAAGGCTGGACAGGGTTTGCGGCCCGCCAGAAGCCGAGAATCCTTGCGAAAGCCGTGTCCTGCTCATAATGCGCAAGAAAAAACCGCCGGTTTTGGCCGGCGGTTTTGATATCTCGCAAATCGAAGATTGCTTACAGCGTACGGGTGATATGCTCGACGCGGAAGCACTCGATCGTGTCGCCGGCGCGAATATCTTCGTAGTTCTCGAAGGCCATGCCGCATTCCTGGCCGACATTGACTTCCGACACTTCGTCCTTGAAGCGCTTGAGGGTCTTGAGCTTGCCTTCGTGGATGACGACGTTGTCGCGCACCAGGCGGACGCCGACGCCACGCTCGACCTTGCCTTCGGTAACGCGGCAACCCGCGACCTTGCCGACCTTCGTGATGTTGAACACCTCGAGGATCTCGGCATTGCCAAGGAAGGTTTCGCGGCGCTCCGGAGAGAGCAGGCCCGACATCGCCGCCTTCACGTCATCCACCAGGTCGTAGATGATGTTGTAGTAGCGGATCTCGATGCCCTGACGCTCGGCGAACTGACGTGCCTGCGCGTTGGCGCGGACGTTGAAGCCGATGATCGCCGCATTGGAGGCTTCCGCCAGCGAGACGTCCGACTCGGTGATGCCGCCTGCGCCCGAATGGACGATGCGGGCCCGGACTTCGTCGGTGCCGAGCTTGTCGAGAGCGCCGGCAATGGCTTCGATCGAGCCCTGCACGTCGCCCTTGATAACAAGCGGGAATTCCTTCACGCCGACAGTCTGAAGCTGGGTCATCATCTGCTCGAGCGAACCGCGCTGGCCGGACAGGCGGGCAGCCGCCTTGTCGCGGGTGAGGCGCTGGCGATATTCCGAGATCTCGCGGGCGCGGCTCTCGCTTTCGACGACGGCGAACTTGTCGCCGGCCTGCGGTGCGCCGGAAAGGCCGAGCAGTTCGACCGGCATGGCCGGGCCTGCTTCCTTCACATGCTCACCCTTGTCGTTGACGAGCGCACGAACGCGGCCCCACTGATCGCCGGCAACGACGATCTGGCCGGGACGCAGCGTGCCCTTCTGCACGAGCACGGTGGCGACGGAGCCGCGGCCGCGGTCGAGCTGGGCTTCGATGACGGTGCCTTCCGCCGTGCGGTTCGGATTGGCCTTGAGGTCAAGGATTTCCGCCTGCAGCAGGATGGCTTCGAGCAGCTTGTCGAGGTTGGTGCGATTCTTCGCGGAGACTTCCACGTCGAGCACTTCACCGCCCATCGATTCGACGAAGACTTCGTGCTGCAGCAGTTCCGTGCGGACCTTCTGCGGGTTGGCTTCGTGCTTGTCGATCTTGTTGATCGCCACGATGATCGGAACACCCGCCGCCTTGGCGTGGTTGATCGATTCGATCGTTTGCGGCATCACGCTGTCGTCGGCCGCAACGACCAGGATCGCGATATCGGTCGCCTGGGCACCGCGAGCACGCATCGCCGTGAAGGCGGCGTGGCCGGGGGTATCGATGAAGGTGATCTTCTGACCGTTCTGCTCGACCTGATAGGCACCGATATGCTGGGTGATGCCACCGGCTTCGCCGGCGACCACATTCGCATGGCGGATGGCGTCGAGCAGCGAGGTCTTGCCGTGGTCGACGTGGCCCATGATGGTGACGACGGGCGGACGCGAAACCAGTTCGCCTTCCTCGTCGGCAACGTTGAAGATGCCCTGTTCGACGTCGGATTCCGAAACGCGCTTGACCGTGTGGCCGAATTCGCCGGCGATGAGTTCGGCCAGATCGGCGTCGATGACGTCGCCGGGCTTCATCATCTGACCTTCCTTCATCAGGTACTTGATGACGTCGACGGCGCGTTCGGACATGCGCTGAGACAGTTCCTGAATGGTGATGGTCTCGGGCAGCACGACTTCACGCGAGATTTTTTCGCGCGTTTCCTGCATCTGGCTGCGGCGGAACTTTTCCTGACGGCGGCGCATGGCCGAAAGCGAACGGCCGCGTGCGTTGCCATCTTCGTCGACATCGGCGGTGGTGACCGTCAGCTTGCCGCGGCGGCGCTCTTCGTCTGTCTTCGGACGCGTGGTGACAGGCTTTGCCGGTTCGGGCCGGGTAACCTTGCCACGGATCGGAGCACCGCGTGACGGGCCACGGCTTTCCTCTTCCTCATTGCCCGGGCGACGGCGATTGGCCGGCGCTTCCGCGGCGGCTGCGCCGGGGCGGGCGGACTGAGGAGCAGAAGCATCCGGGCGGCGCGCAACGGCCGGCGACGGAGCTGGCTGTGCAGCCGGCTTCGGAGCTTCAACCTTCGCCTCGACGGGAGCGGCCGGAGCCTGGTCGGCGACCTTGGCTGCTTCCGCGGCCTGAGCAACCTCTTCGGCGGCACGGCGAGCGGCTTCGGCCTGTTCGGCAACGCGGCGTGCTTCTTCTTCTTGGCGGCGTCGCGCTTCTTCCTCGGCACGACGCACGGCATCGGCGGCGTCGCGAACCTGGGCTTCGGCGAGCGCACGGCGTCGAGCATCCATTTCGCCGGCCGACAGATGATTCAAGACCACCGGTCGCGACGAACGCTCCTGCTGCGGGCGCTGCTGGTTGTTCTGGCTGGACTGCTGCGGCCGTTGCTGCTGGCCGCCCGGCTGATGAATGCGCGGAGCCGGCTGCGGGGGGCGCGGCGGCTGCGGCGTCGGTTCTGCGACGCGCGTCACTGATGGCGCTGTCGTCGGCGTGATTGGCTTTTCGTCTTCAGGACGTAGCGGGCGGCGCTTACGGGTCTCAACCACGACCGCCTTGGTGCGACCGCGGCCCATGTCCTGGCGCACGGTGCCCTGGTTTACGCCTGAAGGCTTCAAGGTGAGGGTCTTCTTACCCGAAACACTCAGCGTCTTGTCGTCTTGATTGTCGGTCATTCCGTTCCTGTTCCTTCGGACAGGGCTCGGAAACGTCCGTTAGACCCTGTCGTTCAATGCATGTACCTTAATGAGGCGTCCGGCAAAGGCCGGTGACCGCGTCATTGTTTTCGCCGGCCAGCGCCGCCCGTTGCCCGGGACTGACCGCCGTTGCGGTACCGTTCGAGCAGGTTTGCGCGCTTCACTACACCCTCACCCGCCTGCCCTGCAAGCGCTGCGGCATGGATAAAAGCATTCTGGCCCATCAGTTCGTCCATTTCCGCCTCCGTAAAGACACGGAAGGACGGTATTTCCGCTTCTGTCTCCATGCCGAGATGCCAGGCCTTCCTTGCCTGATCGATCTTGCGCACGCCATCGGCAGCGGCGTTTATCGCATGGAACACGGCACGTGCCGAGCCGTTGCGAACGGCGCCATCCACCTTCGACGAGCCGGATACGAACTGGCCCGCCTTGCGTGCCATGTTCATCATCCCGGCCAGTTGCGCCGCAAGAAGGCGGTCAACGATAGCGCCGAGATCGCTCGGCGCGGTCACCTCCGCCTTCAGGGCGCGGGAGAACAACTTCTTTGCCACTGCCTTGTCTACGAGCGCCCGGTCGACCTTGACCCAGCATCCGCGTCCCGGCAGCTGCCGCTTCAGATCCGGAACGACGGTTCCGTCCGGAGCGGCGACGAAGCGGATCAGCTCATCCGGCGATCCGCTTTCGCGTGTTACGATGCACATACGGCCATTTGCGCCGTCACCCGCAAGATCGTCGTCCTCGGGTACGGCCTTCGGCCCCTCTGCGCTCATCATGCTTCCTGCTCGGCCTCGCCTTCACCTTCCGATACCTCTTCGGCTTCGGTAGCGAGATCGGCTTCGGTGATCCAGCCGGCCAGCAGGCGGGCCTGCACGACCATCTGTTCGGCTTCGACGCGCGAGACTTCGAGCTTCGAAAACAGGCCTTCGAACTTCTTCGTTTCGCCGTTCTTGCGTTCGCTCCAGCCGACGAGATCGTCGGCGGCGCAGCCGGCGAAGTCCTCGATCGTCTTGATGCCGTCCTCGCCGAGGGCAACCATCATCTGCGCTGTCATGCCGTTAATCTCACGCAGCTCGTCGGAAACGCCGAGAGCCTTGCGCTTCTCGTCCATCTCCGCCTCGAGCTTCTCGAGATATTCGCGGGCACGGGTCTGGATTTCCTGGGCGGTATCTTCGTCGAAACCGTCGATCGAGGAGATTTCGTCGAGATCGACGTAAGCCAGTTCCTCGACAGCGGCAAAGCCTTCCGAGGCCAGAACCTGGCCGACCATTTCATCGACGTCGAGCGCGTCCATGAACAGGTTCGTACGCTCGTTGAATTCCTTCTGACGGCGTTCCGATTCTTCGGCTTCGGTCATGATGTCGATATCCCAGCCGGTCAGCTGCGAAGCGAGGCGGACGTTCTGGCCGCGGCGGCCGATGGCGAGCGAAAGCTGCTCGTCCGGCACCACGACTTCGATGCGCTCGGCGTCCTCATCGAGAACGACCTTGGCGACTTCGGCCGGCTGCAACGCGTTGACGACGAAGTTCGCCGGCTCGCTGGACCAGGGAATGATGTCGATCTTTTCGCCCTGCAGCTCGCCGACGACGGCCTGGACGCGCGAACCGCGCATACCGACGCAGGCGCCGACCGGATCGATCGACGAGTCGTTCGAGATGACCGCGATCTTGGCGCGCGAACCCGGATCGCGGGCAACCGACTTCACCTGGATGATGCCGTCGTAGATTTCGGGCACTTCCATGGTGAAGAGCTTGACCATGAACTGCGGATGCGTGCGCGACAGGAAGATCTGCGGGCCGCGCTGTTCGCGACGGACGTCGTAGACATAGGCGCGGACGCGGTCGCCGTAGCGGAAGTTTTCGCGCGGGATCATTTCGTCGCGGCGGATAATGCCTTCGCCACGGCCGAGGTCGACGATGACGTTGCCGTATTCGACGCGCTTGACGGTGCCGTTGACGATTTCGCCGACACGATCCTTGAATTCGTCGAACTGGCGGTCACGCTCGGCTTCGCGCACCTTCTGCACGATGACCTGCTTCGCCGACTGGGCGGCGATGCGGCCGAAATCCATCGGCGGCAGCGGATCGGCGATGAAATCGCCGAGGGCTGCGTCCGGATTGCGGTCGCGGGCCAGTTCCAGCGGGATCTGCGTGGAATAGTCCTCTGCCTTTTCGACCACTTCGAGCAGACGCTGCAGGCGGATTTCACCCGTCTTCGGGTTGATGTCGGCGCGGATGTTCGATTCCGTGCCGTAACGCGAGCGCGCGGCCTTCTGGATCGCATCCGCCATTGCGGCAAGCACGATCTCGCGGTCGATGACCTTTTCGCGCGCCACTGCATCTGCGATCTGCAGAAGTTCTAGCCGGTTCGCACTGACTGCCATTGTCTTTAGTCTCCGTCTTCCTGCCTTCTGGTTTCCCGTTCCGTCAGGCGGTTCGTTGATCGGTTATTCCTGGTCGTCCGCTTCGTTCTGGTTCGCTGCCTCGGCTTTCGCCAGCTTGTCGGCGCGCAGCGCGTCGCGGATGAGATCGTCCGTCAGGATCAGCTTGGCTTCGGCCAGTGTGCTGAACGGAATGGTCACCTTGGGCTCCTCGCCATAGGCGACCTGGTCGCGTTCGATCGTGAAGCCGTCATTGTCAACGGCGGCGATCTTGCCGCGGAAACGCTTGCGGCTATCAACGAGGATCGACGTCTCGCACTTGACGATATGGCCGATCCAGCGCTGGAAATCCGACTTTCGCACCATCGGGCGGTCGATGCCGGGCGACGACACTTCGAGATGATACGCCTTATCGATCGGATCTTCCACATCCAGGACCGGAGAAATGGCCATGGAGACCTCTTCGCAGTCCTCGACGGTCATGGTGCCGTCGTTGCGCTCGGTCATCACCTGCAGCGTCAGGCCGTTCAGATTGAGGAGGCGCACGCGCACCAGGCGGAAGCCCATGCCCACAAGGACGGGCTCGATGATGGCGGCGACGCGCTGGTCAAGGCCGGTTTCGACGATCAGCCGGGGTTCATTGGTATTGTCTGCGTTTGTCACGTCCGACAAGCATTCACTCCTGCATTGTTCATGCATTGGGAGATCGCGCTAATAAAAAAGAGCGGGTCCTTGCGGCCCACTCTTCATCACACGATCAAGAATTTGATGCGGATATAAGCCTCTTTCAGGCAAATTGCAAGGCATTCGCGCCGAAAGCCTTTTCGCAGCTATTTCAGCACGCCCAGCATCGAACTATCAGGATAGCAGGTGGGCTTCATGCCGCTCTTTTCCTGCCACTGGCCGATCGAGCGCCTAGTCTTGTAGCCCGGCAGGCCGTCCGTGCCGCCGACGTCATAGCCCTTGCGCTCGAGGGCCTTCTGCATGTTGGCGACGTCGGAGCGCAGCATCTTGCCGACATCGCCCCATTTTTCCTGGAAAGCGCCGCTGCCATTGGCAATGCGATCGGCGAGATTGCCGATATAGAGGCCGTAGAGGTCGGAATTGTTGTATTCCTTGATAACGTAGAAATTCGGCGTGACGATGAATTCCGGCCCATCGCGGCCGGCCGGCACCAGCATCATGCCGCTGGCGCGCATTTCGTCCGCCGGAAGGTCCTTGCCAGAAACCGGCTTGATCCCGAGCGAAGCCCATTGCGAAATCGGCTTGGCAAGATCAGGCCCTTCCTGCGCGCAGGACACGTTCTGCGGGATGGTCACTTCGTATCCCCAACTCCGGCCGCGCTGCCAGCCCTTCTGAACCATATAGTTGGCGATGGATGCCAGCGTATCCGGCACGGAAGTCCAGATGTTGCGATGGCCGTCGCCATCGAAATCGACGGCATATTTCAGGTAGTTGGTCGGCATGAATTGCGGCTGGCCGAGGGCGCCGGCCCAGGAGCCCTTGAACTGATCCGGCGTGACGTCGCCATGTTCGAGGATGCGCAATCCAGCGATCAGCTCGTTACGGAACATGTCCTTGCGCGTCGACATGAAAGCCTTGGTCGCCAGCACCTGCATCGCCGAATTCGGCAGCTTGGCGATGCCGAAGCCGGTCTCGCGGCCCCAGATGGCCAGCAGGATCGGTCCGGGTACGCCGTAGGTCTTCTCGATCCGCCGCAGCACCGGCCCATATTGGGAGGCGAGGCTCCGCCCGGTTACAGCCAGTTTCTGTAACCGTCCCTCATTGAAATAGGGGGCGGGAGAGGAGAATTCGGCCTGGCTCTGCGCCTGTTGTTTCGGCTTCGGGAAGCCCGGCGGCTCGAGGTCAGGCAGATCCCAGTTCAGCGTCACGCCGGCGAAAGCGGCCTGGAAGGTCTTTTCCGAAATCCCGGCCTTTCGCGCCTCCGGCCAGAGATCCTTTTGAATCCAGGTTTGAAACTGCGCTTCGACATCGGCTTTCGAGGCGGCGAGAGCGGGGAGGGGGAAGAGGGCGAGGAGGAGGATGAGCAGCGGTAGAATGCGCCGGAAGATACCCCCCTCTGTCCCTTTCGGGACATCTCCCCCACAAGGGGGGAGATTGTGGGCGGCGGGCTTCGCGGCATATCGAAGGTTCGAAGTCTCTGCGATTACGGTGGCAGATGGTTTGGCGAAGACGGTGCCGCAAGCGGCCAATCTCCCCCCGTGTGGGGGAGATGTCACCAAGTGACAGAGGGGGGTGCGCACTCTCCTCATGAACCTGTCCCTTATTGCAGCTCTCAAATCACCGTCCGCGCCCTCAGCGCCGCCGCAAGCGTGCCCTCGTCGAGATAATCGAGCTCGCCGCCGACAGGCACGCCATGGGCAAGGCGGGTGATCTTGACCTCGAGGCCATCGAGCTGATCTGTTATATAGTGTGCTGTGGTTTGTCCCTCGACCGTCGCGTTGACGGCGATGATGATCTCGCGGATGCCGCCTTCGCTGACGCGAGCGATCAGTCCGCGAATGTTGAGATCGTCAGGTCCGATACCATCGAGCGGCGACAGCACGCCGCCGAGAACATGGTAGGCGGCGTTCATCGCGCCTGATCGTTCCAGCGCCCAGAGGTCGGACACATCTTCGACGACGATGATGACGGACTGGTCGCGACGATCGTCGGTGCAGACGGTGCAGGGATCGACGGTATCGACATTGCCGCAGCGCGAGCAGATCTTCACCTTGTCATAGGCATCCCCCATGGCGTGCGACAGTGGCCCGAGCAGCTGGTCCTTCTTCTTGATGAGATGCAGTGCCGCGCGGCGCGCCGAGCGCGGCCCGAGGCCCGGCACTTTCGCCAGGAGCTGAATGAGTTTTTCGATTTCGGGGCCGGTGACTCGCTTTGCCATGGGAGGCTTTTAGCTCATATGCTCAAGGAACGGAATCTCGGAAGGAACGGTTGACCGATGAAAATTCTCGCCGTGTGCCGTGGTGTTCCTGAAACGCTGCCGGGCAAGAAAGCGAAGACCGGTATCAACACGCATGCCGTCAACGGTACCGTCATGATCGACGAGCTGGGGCTGCTAGGCGATGCCATCTGCAATCGCAAGCATCATGGCGGCCGTGACCAGGCGGTTTATGTCGAAGGTTCGGTGACGCTGGACTGGTGGGCAAACGAGCTTGGACGATCGCTGGAGCCGGGCACCTTCGGTGAAAATCTCATCATCGAAGGCTTGGACAATTGCAAGATCGCTGTCGGCGATCAATTCATAGCCGGCGATCTTGTTCTGGAGGTGACCTCGGCGCGTATCCCCTGTTCCACCTTCGCAGCGAAGATGGGGGATCCACAATTCGTCAAGCGCTATATCCGGGCCGGACGGCCCGGCATCTATTGCCGCGTTCGTGCGGGCGGCACGGTGAGCGCTGACATGCCGGTCACCTATCTGCCTTATGCCGGCGCGAGGGTCACTATGCCGGAAATGATGGCGACCTTCGGCAGGCGATTGTCACCGCAGGATCGGGCGCGTTATCTGGCGGCGCCCATCCATTATAAGCTGCGTGCGTTCATCGAAAGCGACGCAGCGACCTGAAATCACCGCATGGCAATCGCGACGGCCGCGCCTGCCATGGTACCGGCGCTGGCGCGATTGGCGATACGCACAGCCCGGCGACTCCTAAGGAAGGTTCTCGCTTTGGCCGCCAGCATCGCCCAGGAGAGATCGATGACGACGAGCACTGCAAACATCGTCGCCACCAGCTCGGCCCAGCCGGAGATCGTCACGCCGTGCAGATCGATGATCGAGGGCAGCAGCGCCACATAGAAGACCATGATCTTCGGGTTGCCCATGGTGACCGTGAAACCGGCGAGGAAGAGCCGTGTGGCCGATTGCTCGTCCGGCAACTCCTCTCCTGTGGTGTCGGAGGAGGCAAACCACATCTTCCAGGCAAGATAGAGCAGATAGGCGACGCCAAGCCATTTGATGACCACGAAGGCGAGATGGAAGGTTTCGGCGATGGTCGCAAGGCCGGCAACGGCGCAGGTGAGCCAGATCGCCTCGCCGAGCCACATGCCGGACAGGAACGGCAGTACGTTGCGCGCGCCCTTCGTCAGCACGCGCGCCACGAGTGCCGCGATGTTCGGTCCTGGCGATCCCGCCGCAATGAACAAGGCACCGGCAAAAACAAGCAGCGTCGATAGGCTCATCGCATTCCCTCCGGTCAGGCACGCCAGACGATCTCTGAAAGAAGGGGTCAGAAATAGCATTCCGGCGCGGCTTTTCCAAATGCCGGATTTGCGGTCATGCAAGCCGGGCACGAAAGCGCTCGAAGATTGTCTTGCCTTCCGGCCAGTCGCCCAGCCCGGACGTCGCATTGATATGCCCGCGTGGCCCGACATCGACGAAGGCGCTGCCCCAGCTTTCGGCGCTGCGACACGCATGGTCGAAGGAGCCGAACGGATCGTCGGTGCTGGCGACCAGCAGGGATGGAAAAGGCAGCCGGTGCCGTGGGGGATTGGCAAAGCTGCCGGCCTCGGCAAGATAGATTTCGCCCGTGGGGTCGGGCGCGGCCACCATGAACGCACCAAGGATCGCCGTCTTCTTCATGGGCGCCCAATGGGCGATCAACTGGCAGGCAAGGCTGTGCGCGATCAGGATGGGCGGCGTTTTGGAGCGCGAGATTTCGTGCTCAAGCGCGGCAATCCAATCCGAAAGGATCGGTCTGTCCCAGCTCGACGGCTGGAAGCGCCGCATGGTCGGATCGTCCCGTTCCCACAATGTCTGCCAGTGATCTTCGCCCGAACCGCCCAGACCCGGTAGCGTGATGATATCGCTCATCTCTATTTTTTCTCCATGACCTCTCACGGAGAAAAGCTGGCACGCCGGGATACCGATTGACATTGCAATCCATCGGATAAAACTTATCCCAACCGATGAATTGAAGGCGACCAATGGATACTATCGAAAGAGGACTGGATCCGACGGATCTATCGATCATCGAAATCCTGCAGCAGGACGGGCGAATCTCCGTATCGGAGCTCGGCCGTCGGGTCGGCCTGTCGCAGCCAGCGGCATCGGAGAGATTGAAGCGGCTGGAGGAGCGTGGCGTGATTGCCGGCTACCGTGCTGTGGTCGATCCCGCCGCCGTCGGGCTCGGCATGATGACGGTCATCCGTCTCAGGACCACGCATGAGCATATCCGGCCGTATCTGAAGCAGTTTTCGGAAATGCCCGAAATTATTGAGGTCCTCAGGCTGACGGGCGAGGATTGCTTCCTGCTCAAGGTTCTCGTGCCGACACCATCAGACCTTGAAATCATCGTCGATTCCATTGCCCGCCATGGCGCCGTGACGACATCGCTGGTGCTGCGAAACGAACCCATAAAGGCGATCGGCCGCGATCTCATTCGCAAGGCGGCCGGCCGCTGAAAGAAATAGTCTCGCCTTAGAACGGCAGCTTGAAGCCGGGCGGGATCGGCAGACCGGCGGTCAGTTCGCGGGTCTTTTCGGCTGATATCGCCTCGGCCTTTTCCTGGGCATCCTTGTTGGCGGCAACGATCAGGTCTTCGAGGATCTCGACATCGTCTTCCTTAAAGAGCGAGGGATCGATCTTGAGGCCGACCATCAGGCCCTTGCCGTTGACGGTGACGGTGACGAGGCCGCCGCCGGCCTTGCCTTCGACGCGAATGTCGGCGATCTCCGACTGCATCTTCTCCATCTTCGCCTGCATTTCCTTCACTTTGCCCATCATGCCCATGATGTCGCGCATCGTCATTGGTCCTTCTTCTGCAAGTCTCTGTTTGAGCGGCAGGATATGTTGTCATGGTCGTCAACCGCTTCAAGCCGAAGCGGTTCCGTCCGCATTCATCCTAGCCTTAGAATTCGATGTCGTCGCCGGGTAGAATATCGCCATCGATGGATTCGGCGATGGCCGGCGGAGCTGCGGCTTCATCCTCTTCATCGGCCTCGGGTGCTCGCACACGCACGTCGATGATCTTTGCGCCCGGAAATTGCGCCAGGATTGCCGCGACATCGGGATCCTGGCGCGCATCGGCGACCCGCTGCTTCTGGGCGTTCGCTTCCGCTTCGACGAGCGTCGGCTGGCCTTCCTCGCGGCTGAGGCTGACGATCCAGTGGATGCCGGTCCATTCCTTCAGCTTGACGGCGAGTTCGTTCAGCAGCGTGCCGGGAGCACCTGATGTCAGGCTGACATCGAGCCTTCCCGGCTCCAGCTTGACCGGGCGCACGAAGGTGCGCACCAGCGCCTTCAGCTTCGGATCGCGCTTCTGGCTGGCGAGCTCGGCGATGTCGGCCATCGAATTAATAGGCACCAGCGGCTTCGGCGCTTCGGCGGGTTTCGACTCGATGCGTCCGACGGGTTGCGAATCCGGCTGCGTATTCGGGACGGAGCGCAGCATGGCGACCGGTGCGGAAGGCGTGGGGCGCGGCGTCGGCGTTTCCACAGCACGCGCTACGGCATTGCCCTGATAGGACACAGCGCCGCCACCATTGCCGCCGCTCGAAGAGGGCGACGGACGAGCGCCGCCATTACCATCAGAAAATTCGGCAAGCCTACGCGCCGCATCTTCCGGTGCCGGCAGATGGGCCGCATGCGCAAGTCGGATCAGCACCATTTCGGCGGCGCCGGCGGTGCGTGACGCGTTCTCCGTCTCGGCAATACCCTTGAGAAGCATCTGCCAGATGCGGGAAAGTGCGGTTACCGCGATGCCTCGCGCGAATTCCGCCGCTTTCGTGCGCTCGACTTCGCTGAGCGACGGATCGTCGGCGGCATCGGGCACATATTTGAGGCGAGTCACGAGATGGGTGAAATCTGCAAGGTCGGTGAGCATGACGACGGGATTGGCGCCGGCCTCATACTGGCTGTTGAATTCGGCAAGGGCTGCCGAAACATCGCCTTTGACGACATGGCCGAAGAGATCGACGATGCGGGCGCGGTCGGCAAGCCCGAGCATCGCGCGCACGGCATCGGCGGCAACGAAGCCACTGCCATGGGCGATCGCCTGATCGAGCAGCGACAGGCCATCGCGTGCCGAGCCTTCTGCAGCGCGGGCGATCATAGCAAGCGCTTCCGGCTCGGCCTCGATACCTTCCTTGCCGGCAATGGTGGTGAACAGCCCGACGAGATCGGAGGCGCTGATACGGCGCAAATCGAATCGCTGACAGCGCGACAGCACCGTGATCGGAACTTTACGGATTTCCGTCGTGGCGAAAATGAACTTCACATGCTCGGGCGGCTCTTCGAGCGTCTTCAAGAGCCCGTTGAAGGCGGCCGTCGACAGCATGTGCACTTCGTCGATGATATAGACCTTGTAGCGGGCCGAGACCGGCCGGTAGCGTACCTGCTCGATGATTTCCCGGATATCGTCGATACCGGTGTGCGAGGCGGCGTCCATTTCGATGACGTCGACGTGCCGGCCTTCCATGATTGCCTGGCAATGGTCGCCGGGTTCGCGCAGGTCGATCGTGGGACGATCGATGTCAGCGGTCTTGTAGTTGAGCGCCCGGGCAAGGATGCGGGCGGTCGTGGTCTTGCCGACGCCGCGCACGCCGGTCAGCATATAGGCCTGGGCGATGCGGCCGGTCTCGAACGCGTTGGTCAGCGTACGGACCATCGGCTCCTGGCCGACCATCAGGTCCGTGAAGTCCTTGGGTCTGTATTTGCGGGCCAGCACCCGGTAGCCGGTGCCGGTCGAAGCGGCATCTTTTGCTTGTCGCTCGGTGTCGCTCATCGCCCTGCTTGTTGCCCGGAAAGCCGGGTCTTGCTTTCGGAAAGGGTGGGAGGCTGGCACGAATGACCCGTGCCGGGCTCGTTAGGGCTGCTTCCTTCCGGACCTGACCCGGTTGGCGAGTGGCTCGTCCACCACCAACCTCCCGGATGCACATATCGGCAATATCGTCATCAAAAGCAAGCCAAGGTCAAAAAAAACTGCTAAACATTTGATAAAACAATGGAGGATGCCCCTTTGAAGGAGTTTACGCTCGACGATCGTCTTGCGAATGACAGCGTTTCCGTCACCATAACTGGCCTTTGCGACGTCAGGCTGATAAAGGATCGCCGCTGGCCGTGGCTCGTGTTGATCCCGCGCCGGCCCGACAAATCCGAGGTTTTCGAGCTGACGCCGCTCGACCGGATCTTGCTGACCTTCGAAACGGATAAGGTCGCAAGCGCCTTGAAGACGGTGACGGGGGCAACAAAAATCAATGTCGGGGCACTTGGAAATATCGTCCGGCAGCTGCATGTTCATGTCATCGCGCGGTTCGAAGGTGATGCCAATTGGCCGGGTCCCGTCTGGGGCTATGGCAAGGCGGAGCCCTATTCGGACGAAGACATGAACAGCCTCATAGCCAAGTTGCGGGAAACGCTTTCACAATGAGCCATTCCATCTTTTCCTCGGATGCCCCGCATCCGGAAGCCAGCAGTCTCACCGCTTTCGCGGAAAACCAGCTCAACCGGGATGCCGAGCATCGCGACGAGGAATCGATCAAGCAGGCGCTCGCCAAGGAAGGCACGCACATCCTGGCCTTCGCACAGGACCGGCTTGTCTTGAAGCATGATGGCCAGGTGCTCGACCCTCTGTTTGCCCGCTACGAGTTGAAGGATCTCGATCCGAATTGGGACGAGGCCGTTCTCCTCGGTTACCGCAAGACCGGCGAGCCTCGGCTTGCCGTGCCCGTGCGCGTCAATCCAGACGAGCTTGCCAGCCAGTACAAGCCAGCCGACATGCGCGCGCTGTGGCGCGATCTTCTGCTCGAAGGCGAAATCCTCGGCGAAGCCGCGCAGGGCATGAGCCTCATCCGCTGGAATGGCGACAACCGCTTCTGCGGCCGGTGCGGCTCGGTCATGGAAAGCCGGATCGGAGGCTACAAGCGGGTCTGCACGGCCTGCGAACATGTGATCTTCCCGCGCACGGATCCCGTGGTCATCATGCTTGGCATCGACGAGGAAAGGAATCGCTGCCTGCTCGGCCGCAGCCATCATTTCGCGCCGGGCATGTATTCCTGTCTCGCCGGTTTCGTCGAACCGGGCGAAACCATCGAGAATGCGGTGCGCCGCGAAACACTCGAGGAATCCGGTATTCATATCGGCCGCGTGCGCTATCACGCTTCACAGCCCTGGCCAATGCCGCATTCCCTCATGATCGGCTGCTATGCCGAAGCCAAGTCGATGGAAATTCATATGGACGAGGCCGAGCTTGAGGATTGCCGCTGGTTCACTCCGGAGGAGACGCTCGCCATGCTCGATCGCGTTTCGGCCTCCGGCAACACATCTCCACCCAAGGGCGCCATTGCCCATCGCCTGATGCGCGATTGGGTGGAATGGAAACGCTAGGTCTGTCGTGTCATGGCCCGCTCGGAACGCTTGCTGACGCTGCTGCAGACGCTGCGGCGCTATCGTCGTCCAGTGAGCGGCGCTGTTCTGGCGGAGGAAACCGGCGTCAGCCTGCGCACGCTCTATCGCGATATCGCCAGCCTGCAGTCGCAGGGTGCGATGATCGAGGGCGAACCGGGGATCGGCTATGTCCTGAAGCCGGGCTTCATGCTGCCGCCGATGATGTTTTCGCAGGATGAAATCGAGGCGCTGGTGCTGGGATCGCGATGGGTGGCGCGTGCAACCGACGTCCGCCTGGCGGCGGCCGGCGCCGACGCGCTTGCCAAGATTGCTGCTGTGCTGCCTCCCGATCTTCGCGATGAGGTCGACCAGGCGGCGGTGGTGGTCGCCACGCGCCGTGTCACCGAAGACAAGGCCGATCTCTCCCTCATGCGCAAGGCGATCCGCACGGAACGCATGGTGCAGCTGACCTATGGCGATGTGAATGGCGCCATTTCCACCCGGCGTATCTGGCCCTTCGCGCTCGGTTATTTCGACAATGCCCGCATCATCATGGCCTGGTGCGAGCTGCGCCAGGATTTCCGCCATTTCCGCGCCGATCGCATCGTCGATTTCGCGGTGCTGGAGGCCCGCTATCCGCGCCGGCGTGTGGCGCTCGCCAGGGAATGGCATGCCCGTGAGGGCATGGTCCACAATTGATCCGGCAAAGCATGTCGCGCAAAAATGTGCAGCGTTTCTGCGACAACGACATGCGTAAAATCGAAGACCTAAAGCGCAGGAGGCGAATCCTAGAGATCGCGACGCGCTTCAGTGTGATACTACTGCCAGAAACTGTCAGTAGATGCGGCTATGATGGATCCATCCAATCAGGAAGGAGGACCGATCATGGCAGGCAACGTTTCCATCATTTCGCAACATGTGCATCGCGGTGGCGTCGAGGCGCTTAAAGGCAAGCATCAGTCATGGCCGGCTCGTCTTTCTGAGGTCGCGTTTGGCTATTTCACCCGCCGCTGGAATCGTCTCGATATCGAAGAAGCGCCGAGTTCCGTGATGCGGGATCTCGGTTTTCTCGATGGCCGCGCACCTTACCGTGAGGAAGAGCGGATGCATTAGAATTGCAGGAAAATGACGAGGTAGGGCGGTTCGTAAAAAACTGAAGCGCCCCAAAGCATCCCGCGCGAAGTTCGCCGCGATTTTGCAATAACGGCATCGGTAAAATCGAAATTCAAGCGCAAGACGTTGATCGGAAGGCTGCATCAGGCTTCGGAAACGCGGCTTCGCAAGCGCTCATCATGACAGACAAAGCCATCTTCGGCGGCGGAACTCCGTCCGCCGGACTGCAGTCGCATGCCCTTAATCTATCAAAACGAGAGGATTATTCAGATGACCAGCCCGAACCTCATCATCTTCTATGTCAAGGATCCTAGCGAAAGCACGCCGTTCTACCGCGATCTGTTCGGCCGCGAACCGGCCTTTGCATCGCCGAACTTCGTGGCTTTCTCGCTCGACAACGGCCTAAGTCTCGGTCTCTGGCGCCGAAGCAGCGTCGAGCCCCAGCCCTCCGCCATCGGCAATCGCGGCGAACTGGGCTTCATGGTCGAAGGCGCCGGCGCCGTCGAGCAGCACTACAAGGATTGGAAGGCACGCGGCCTGCCGATCGCGCAGGAGCTGACGACGATGGATTTCGGCCCGACTTTCGTCGTGCTCGATCCCGATGGCCATCGCCTCCGGGTTTGTGAGCCGGACAAGTAGGCACTGAGCGAATGGCTTGCCCCTCACCCTAACCCTCTCCCCGCACGCGGGGAGAGGGGACGATCTCTGTTCCCTCGCTTGAGAAGGTGGTGGAAAGAAGGCTGTGGGTGCTTCCATCCCCTTCTCCCCGTCAAAACGGGGAGAAGGTGGCCGGCAGGCCGGATGAGGGGCTTGAGACGATGACCAAAGATCCTAACAGCAGTTTACGGAAGTGGCGTCCCTCGTCCGAGTTGACTTCCAGCATTTGCAAAAGACACTGATCGATGCACCCAAAGCCACAGGAGAACCAATTGCTCCATCATATTTCGTTCGGTGTCGCAGATATCGAGAAAGCCGCTGCATTCTACGACGCAGCATTCGCGCCACTCGGCTATGTCAGGGTCTGGGAAGACTTGTCCCCGGGCGATCCCGATCAGGCCATCGGATATGGCCCGCCGGGTGGGGGCGACAAGTTCGCCATCAAATTGCGGAGCAAAGAGGCTCATGCGCCAGGCGCGGGCTTCCACCTCGCCTTTGCTTCACCGGGCCGCGAGGCTGTCGTCCTGTTCCATCAGGCCGCATTGGCTCATGGCGGCAAGGACAATGGCGCACCTGGTCTTCGACCGCATTACGGACCGACTTACTTCGCCGCCTTCGTCATCGATCCCGATGGGCATCGCATCGAGGTTGTGACCAAGGCCGAAGGATAGCCGTTAGGCTGAAATTGCACCGTCACCCGCCTCGTGGTTCGAGGCTCCGGCCCCCTCGACAAGCTCTGGAGGCTGCGTACCTCATCATGAGGACTGACCTTTTTTGCTTCGCCACAGAGCGTGATCCACCTCATGGTGAGGTGCGTCGCCGTTAAGCGCAGCGAAAATGGCGACGCCTCGAACCACGAGGTGGTCCGGGTTCACGCCGAATGTTAAAGATCGCCCCGCGTCGGATGGCCCTTGTAGACGCCGAGGATGCGGACCTTTTCGGAGAAGAAGCGCAGTTCCTCCAGCGCGCGGCGCACATGCGCATCGGCGGGATGGCCCTCGATATCGGCATAGAACTGCGTTGCTACAAAACGACCGCCGAGCTGATAGCTTTCGAGCTTCGTCATGTTTATGCCGTTGGTGGCGAAGCCGCCGAGCGCCTTGTAGAGCGCGGCCGGAATGTTGCGGACGTTGAAGATAAAGGTGGTGACGATCTTTTCGTCCGGCGAGCTGCGTTCCGCCCAGTCCTCATCGCGCGACAGGATGACGAAGCGCGTCATATTGTTTTCGGTGTCTTCGACATTCTCGGCAATGATTTCCAGCCCATAGAGATCGGCCGCGAGCCGCGGTGCCAGCGCCGCCATGCTGCGATCGCCCGTTTCCTTGATCAGCTTGGCCGCCCCCGCCGTATCGCCGGCAATCACAGGCTTCCAACCATTGGCACGCACGATATTGCGGCATTGGCCAAGCGCGTGGATATGACTATGCACTGTGCGGATCTCTTCCTTCTTCACGCCGGGCAGAACCATTAACTGGAAACGGATCGGCATGAAATATTCGCCGACGATATGCAGGCGCGATTCCGGGAGCAGATGGTGGATGTCGGCGACACGGCCGGCGATCGTGTTCTCGATCGGGATCATGCCGAGATCCGCGTCGCCATTGTCGATGGCGGTCAGCGCATCCTCGAAGGTCTGGCAGGGCAGCGGCTCCATGGTCGGGAACATGTCACGGCTGGCCATATCGGAATTGGCGCCGTACTCGCCCTGGAAGGAGATCTTGTTGGTCTTGGTAATCATGGGGCTGCCCTTGGGGGAATGCCGTCGCTTAAGAAGCGGCGGAGAGGATACGTCTGGCCTTTTCGAGGTCGGCGGGAGTATCGACACCGAGCGGTATCGTGTCAACGATCTCGACATCGATGCGCATGCCGGCCTCCAGCGCCCTCAGCTGTTCCAGTGATTCGCGCCGCTCCAGCGTCGATGGGCCGAGGCTCACGAATTTCGCCAAGGCGGCGCGGCGGTAGGCGTAGAGGCCGATATGGTGATAGAGCGGCCCTTTGCCATATGGTGCGGTCGTGCGGGTAAAATAGAGCGCGTGCAGACGGCTGTCCGAGATCGGTGAGCCGACGACCTTGACGACACTCGGCGCGGTCTTTTCTTCCTCGTCCTTGATTTCGACGGTCAGTGTAGCGATGTCGACGGCCGGATTTTCGAGCGGACGCAGCGAGGCGCGGATGGTTTCGGAATCGATTGTGGGAAGGTCGCCCTGCACATTGACGATGACCTCCGCGCGACCTTCAGGATCGACGGCCTGCAGCGCTTCGTAGATGCGGTCCGAGCCGGATTGATGGTCGGTGCGCGTCATGACGACCTCGAAGCCGGCATTGGCGACTGCGGCATAGGTATCCTCATGGTCGACGGCGACGACGATGCGACCGATCGCCGCCTCGCGCGCGCGCTTGGCAACCTGTACGATCATGGGCAGGCCGCAAATGTCAGCCAGCGGCTTGCCCGGTAGGCGAGTGGAGGCCATGCGCGCGGGAATGAGGACCAGCGTCTTGTCTAAATTCGGATCAGTCATTGTTGGGCCTTCTATTCCCAAGGGAAAAGTGTCAAAACGTCTCATGGTGGAGACCGTTTACAGAGTTGCAAGAAACAGCCAAAAGACATAGGTTTCGCGCGAATTCAAGATGGGCCGGCGGAGGATGCCGGCGGCGAGGGGAGCATAGCAGATGAATTCATCCTACGTGAACATGGGTGTCGGGGCGCTTTTGGCCACGCTGTTCGTGTTGAAGTCCGTGTCGCTCGCGTCAGGATTTATTTTCCATTCAGAGGCGCCGGAAAAGCCCGGTTTTGCCATCGTCGCGACCGAAGAACCGGCTGCAGGTGGAGACAAGGGTGCGGCTGCCAAGGCGGAAACGCCGATCGCTCAGCTCTTGCAGAAGGCTGATGCCAAGGTCGGCGAGACGATCTTCAAGAAGTGTCAGGCCTGTCATTCCGGAGAGAAGGGGGGACCAAATAAGGTTGGCCCGGATCTCTGGGGTATTGTCGATCGGCCGGTCGCCGAGCATGAGGGCTTTGCCTATTCGGCCGGCATGAAGGATTTCTCCAAGGGCGGTTCTGAAAAGTGGACGTATGACCACCTCTATCACTTCCTGGCCGCTCCGAAGAAATTCGTAGCCGGTACAGCGATGGGCTTTGCCGGCCTGCCGAAGGAAGAGGACCGCGCCAACGTGATCGCCTATCTGCGCACGCTTGCCGATACGCAAGTGCCGCTGCCGGATCCGAACGCACCGGCCGCCACGAACTAACGCAAGTCACAAGCATGATTGAAAACCCGGCCGCCAGCGCCGGGTTTTTCGCGCTGCATCCTTCAGATTGCGTGACGGCGGGAGCGCGTCCGCTGATCGAGATCGAACACCTTCAATCCATCCTCTGCGCTCGGCGGCATGCGCCAATCCTCGGCGACCAGCGCCTTGCGGGCATCGCGCAGGCCGGCCTCCCAATGCTCATGCATGGACAGCGCCGAAAACTCGTAATCCTTCGAATGCGAGCGGAACTGCTTGTTGCGGTAGATCAGGTGTATGATCGTCACACCGTAGTCGGAGCAATGCTGTTCCAGCTTCTTGATTTCCGGATCGGCCTTGGCCTCTTCGGGAAGGCGTGCATAAAGCTCGGAGATGGCGCGCCGCAGGCGGTGACGCTCCAGAAAGAGATCGGTGTTGAGCCGGGTGCGGCTCGAATAGGTGATATCCTTGCGCCGCTCCTCGACTTCCTCGATATCCTGCGGCAGCGGGCCGACGGCGCTGAAGAGATCGACCTGAAAGACAACCGTGTCGATCGCGGCACCGTTGCGCAGCACGTAGCTGAGTGGCGTGTTCGAGACGAGGCCGCCATCCCAGTAATGCTCGTTGCCGATCTTGACCGCGGGAAAACCCGGCGGCAAGGCGCCGCTTGCCATCACGTGCTCAGGCCCGATCTTGATGTCCCTGTTGTCGAAGAAGGCAAAATTGCCGGTGCGCACATTGACGGCGCCGAGGCTCAAACGCACCGGGCCATGGTTGATTCGGTCGAAATCGACGTGATCGAGCAGCGTCTGGCGCAATTGCTCGGTATCGTAGACGCTGGTCGCGCCCGCCGAGCCGCGCGTCTGGAACCAGGCTGGAATCTGCCAGGGAGAAAAGAAACCGGGCACGCCGAAGGTCGAAACCCACCAGCTGCTGACCGAGCGGTAGAAAGGATTGGTCTCGCGCCGATCTTCCATCAGCAGATCGACGGGGAGATGCACGGTCACCTTGTTCCAAAAGGAGCTCAGCGCCTTGAGCCGTTCGCCGGGCACGTTGCCGGCCATGATCGAGGCGTTGATCGCGCCAATCGAGATGCCGGCGATCCAGTCCGGCTCGATATTCTGTTCTCTAAGCGCCTGAAAGGCACCCGCCTGATAGGAGCCGAGCGCGCCGCCGCCTTGGAGCACGAAGACTTTCTGCGCATAGGCTGACGCGGGATTGGTGAGCGGAGCTGCAATATTCATGTGCCATCCTTTGCTGCGCTCCGGGTGGGAAGGCCGGGATGCGCAAAATATATGACCATTTTCCTGCCTGTCTCTCCAAGTGCGGAGAGATACCGTTACCGTCGACGGTTTTCGGCCTCGGTCATCCGAGCAGATAGGCCCAGAGCGACACCGAGAATGCGCCGAGCGCTGTCGTCAAGGTAATCGTCGAGGCCGCGAGACTGTGGCCCACGCCGAAGCGATTGGCAATCAACCAGGCGTTCACACCTGTCGGAACGGCGGCCGTGAGGACGAGTGCGGCCCGCCATTCCGGGCTCAGGCCGAGAAGAAGTCCGGCAGCCAGCACGCAGGCCGGCAGCAGAAAAAGCTTGAAGGCGGCAATGACGCTGGTGATGCCGAGATTGCCTGACATCCCGTATTGGCGCAGTGCCATGCCGAGCGAGATCAGCGCCGCCGGGCCGGCGATGTTGGCAATGTTGTCGACGACCGTGCCAAGCGTTGCGGGAATGGGAAGGCTGGTCAGGTGGACGATGAGGCCGCAGAAAAGGTCGATAACGAGCGGATTGCGCATGAGATTGCTGCCGACCTGCCGCAGCAGTTCGGCGGTGCTGCGGCCGGCGCCGGCATTTTCCTTGCGCTCGGCCTGTTCCATCAGCAGCGTGCCGGCGATCATCATGGTCGGCAGATGCACGGCGATCAGGATCGACATCGCCATGACGCCATCAGGCCCGACCGTGCGCCCGACCAGTGGCAGGCCGATGAAGATCGTGTTGGCGAAGGCGGACGAGACGCCGGCAAGCACGCCGATCCGTGCGTCCCGGCCGAACCTGCGTGTCGCCACAATATGGCCGGCGGTCCAGGTGATGGCGACGCCGGAGAAATAGGCGATCCATAAGCGAAACGGCGATGCGCCGCGAAAATCCGCCTCGGCGATGGTCTGGAACAGCAAGAGCGGCACGGCGATCTTGAAGACGAACTCGCTCATGGCTTCGCCGACCTGGGCCTTCAGCAGCCCCGTGCGCACGATGACCCAGCCGACGAGAATGAGCAGGAAGACGGGAAGAACGTCTGTGAGGATTTCGGACACGCGGGTATGAAGCTCTGGATTCGAGAAATTGGAACCGAAACTTGTAGCAGCTTGCCCGGGGCTGGAAACCCGCAAAACAAAAAAAGCTGGCTTGGCCGCTCTTGTCGATCTCGCCCCGGTGGGGAGCTCCCCCCGGTGCACATGCCGCCAGTTCATCCGTGGTCGGCCCGCGTACCGGTGAGGCGGAAGGCATCATTCCTTCCCAGGCTGGCTCGGAAGTCTTTCGAGCTTCCCATCCCAGCCGCTTGATAAGCATTTAAAGATAGAAAGTGACAGGCAAATGACTGAATGCAATTAACTTCACCGCGCTGGTGCTGATTTTTCTTCCAAACTTCACAAAAACCGATAATACCGGATACCGGCTATCACCAGTATCCGGGACCTTCCTATAGATGACTCGCTTCGATGTACTGACCGTTGGCAATGCCATCGTCGACATTATCGCCCGTTGCAATGATCAGTTCCTGATCGACAACAACATCACCAAAGCCGCGATGAACCTCATCGACGCCGAGCGCGCCGAACTTCTCTATTCGCGCATGGGCCCGGCTCTTGAAGCCTCCGGCGGCAGCGCCGGCAATACGGCTGCGGGTGTTGCGAGTTTCGGCGGCAGGGCAGCTTATTTCGGCAAGGTCGCAGAGGATCAGCTCGGAGAGATTTTCGCCCACGATATCCGCGCCCAGGGCGTGCATTACGAGACCAAGGCGAAGGGCACTTTCCCGCCGACTGCCCGCTCGATGATCTTCGTCACCGAGGATGGCGAGCGTTCCATGAACACCTATCTCGGCGCCTGCGTCGAGCTCGGTCCGGAAGACGTGGAGGAGCAGGTTGTTGCTGATGCCAAAGTGACCTATTTCGAAGGCTATCTCTGGGATCCTCCGCGGGCCAAGGAAGCTATTCGCGAATGCGCTCGAATCGCCCATGCCAATGGTCGGGAAATGTCGATGACGCTCTCCGACAGCTTTTGCGTCGGCCGCTACCGCGACGAATTCCTAGATCTCATGCGCTCCGGTACCGTCGACATCGTCTTTGCCAATCGCGACGAAGCCCTCTCGCTCTATGAGACCGACGATTTCGAAAAGGCGCTGACTCTGATCGCGGCGGATTGCAAGATCGCCGCCGTGACGACGGGCAAGGACGGCGCCGTCATCGTGCGCGGAAACGAGCGCTATGTCGTCGATGCCCATCCGATCGAGGAACGTGTCGACACGACCGGCGCCGGCGATCTTTTCGCCGCCGGCTTCCTCTTCGGTTATACACAGGGCCGAGACCTGGAAGATTGCGCCAAGCTCGGCAACCTCGCTGCGGCCATCGTCATCGAGCAGATCGGCCCGCGGCCGATGCGCTCGCTGTCGGAAGCGGCAAAGGAATTCGGCCTGCTCTGACGGAAGTCGTCTTCAGATTCCTAATCTGCAGATCATGGAAGCCGCCCGCTGCCGAGCGCCGGGCGGCTTTGCTTTGACGCGATCGCCTAGCGCAAGAAGAGCGTCGCGGTCCCGGCCTCGTAGAAAATGAGGATGCCGAGAGCGATGAGAACGAAGGGCACGATCCTGTGGCCGTGGCGACGGATTGGCGCACCCAAGGTCGGATGATTGACGAGCGAGTGCGCGGCGCCAAGCCAGGCCGCGGTCAGAATTGCGAAGATGCAGCCGATGGCGAGGATCTCATAGGCGGAACGCGTCGCGAAGATCGGCGTATAGATGCTGATATTGTCACCGCCATTGGCGATCGTCACCAGCGCGACCGCCACAATGTTTCCATGTCCCGCCGACGCTTTCGCATGATCTTCAGGATCTTCGCCGGTCTCGATGCCGTTCCAGAGTTCCCACAATCGCCTGACGCCAAAGTAGATCGGAGCAAGGCCGAGCAGGCCGATATAGGTGGCTGGAATGACGAGAACCAGAAACGAGGCGAGGGCGCTGAAGCCATAGAGCGCGCCGATGCCGAGATATTGACCGATGACGATCTGCCTCAGGCGGAATTTCCGATCGGCGAAAAAGCCGAGAAGGACGAATATGTCGTCTATGTTCGTCGATGCGAACATGACGATGGCAACGCCGAAAACGCCTAGCACGTGACCCAAGATCGCCGATCTCCCTATCCGATCCCGGATACAGCCCGGATACAGCATTGCGTAGCGAAAGTCGCGTGGCTGCGTTCGGCGCCAGGCGGGCGGTCGTTACTTGAAGGCTTCGCCGGGATAAGCGCCCCAGATCTCGGATTGCGCCACCCATCCCTCGGTGCCATCGGCGGTGACGAGGCACCAATCGCCCGTGCATTCCTTGACGGTCATCATCACGCCGGGCTGAAGCTTGGCGATGACAGCGGCGGATGGCTGGGATTCGCGGCGCATGTTGACGAAGACTGCCTTGCCCTTGCCCTTCATCCAGGGAGCGGCAATCGCCGAGCGCTGGCCCGACAGCAGCGACTGGTTGACCCAACCCTCGGTGCCGTCGGCATCGCGCACCCGCCGCCAGTTATCATATTCCTGGATGATTTCGACCGGCAGACCCTGCTTGAGATAGAGCCATGATACGGCGTAATCCGCACTCGGGCCGATGCGCAGATTGACCCGCTTCGACTTCAGGGTGACGAAGCGCGGCAGCGGCAGGCCGCTCGGACCCTTGGCGGCCTGGGCGGCGGCAAGATCGGCCGACACAGCAGCCATCATCAGGCCGATTGCGAAAATGGCGCAGGACTTCAAGACATTGCCACGCATGGGAGTTCCGTTCGTTCGTCATGACAAAGGCGCCATTCCGGCGACCTTTCGCTCCGGTGAGCGGCAAATCCTCGGATCGCGTCAGCGAGTTTTGTTTGTCTTCGCCTGCGGGTCTGGTAGAAATGCCCGGAACGGGAAAATTATCCTGCTTCTTGGTTAAGAACATCTGAACAAGGCATCGCCGCTCGCCATGACGACGAAGAAAAAACCGAAGGTCTACGTCACGCGCAAATTGCCTGACGCGGTGGAGACGCGCATGCGCGAACTCTTCGATGCCGAGCTCAACATAGATGATCGCCCGCGTACCAAGGACGAATTGATGGAGGCCGTCCGCTCGGTCGACGTGCTGGTGCCGACCGTCACCGACCGCATCGATGCGGAGGTGATCGAAGAAGCCGGCCCGCAAATGAAGCTGATTGCCAGCTTCTCCAACGGCACGGATCATATCGATGTCGAGGCCGCAGCCCGCCGCGGCATCACCGTCACCAATACGCCAAATGTGCTGACCGAAGACACCGCCGACATGACCATGGCGCTCATTCTCGCCGCGCCGCGACGGCTGGCGGAAGGTGCGCGCGTGCTAACCGACAACCCCGGCGAATGGGCCGGATGGTCGCCCACCTGGATGCTCGGCCGCCGCATTCATGGCAAGCGCATCGGCATCGTCGGCATGGGGCGGATCGGCACCGCCGTTGCCCGCCGCGCCAAGGCTTTTGGCCTGTCAATCCACTATCACAATCGCAAGCGCGTCAATCCGGCGACCGAGGACGAGCTCGAGGCGACCTATTGGGACAGTCTCGACCAGATGCTTGCCCGCGTCGATATCGTTTCGGTCAATTGCCCGTCGACGCCGGCTACCTATCACCTCATCTCGGCCCGCCGCCTGGCGCTGTTGCAGCCGACGAGCTACATCGTCAACACGGCGCGCGGCGACGTCATCGACGAGACGGCGCTGATCAAGATCCTGCGCGAAGGCAAGATCGCCGGAGCCGGCCTCGACGTGTTCGAGAATGAACCGGCCGTCAATCCGAAGCTGGTGAAGCTCGCCAATGAGGGCAAGGTGGTTATCCTGCCGCATATGAGTTCGGCGACGCTCGAGGGCCGCATCGACATGGGCGACAAGGTCATCATCAACATCCGCACCTTCATCGACGGCCATCGCCCGCCCAATCGCGTGCTGCCCTTTCGATGATGGAAGCACGCTGATTCGCCCGCTGAAACGGGGCTGAATACCCGGCTGCAAATTTGATCTCACTTCCCTCTGCCGGTCATGTGCATGTCACAAAGCCGGCCCAGAGGTGACCACAAACACAAATCAGGAAGGGCGGAAATCATGGCGCGGGCGCTGCCGCACGAGCGGATTCAATATGTAGTCGAGGGCGGCTTCAAGCTGTCGGGCGAGATCGAACCGAGCGGCAACAAGAATGCCGCATTGCCGATCATCGCCGCATCGCTTCTGACCGATCAGCGCGTCGAGCTCAGCAACGTTCCGCGCATCCGCGATGTCGAGGCACTGGTGGAACTGATCCAGTCCGTCGGCGCCAAGGTGAGCTGGCTCGGCCGCAATGAGCTCGAAATCGAAGCGCGAGAACTTAGACCCGCCAATCTCGATCCCGATCTCTGCGCCCGCATCCGCGCCTCCATCCTGCTTGCCGGACCGATGCTGGCACGCTGTGGCGAGATCACCTTGCCGCCGCCCGGCGGCGACGTCATCGGCCGTCGGCGTGTCGATACGCATTTCCTGGCGCTGGAACAGCTCGGCGCGAGGATCGAGGTCAATAGCGTCTACAGCTTCCGCACTGATGGGCTGCGTGGCGCCGATGTCTTTCTCGATGAGCCGTCGGTGACAGCGACCGAAAATGCGCTTTGCGCTGCCGTGTTCGCCGAGGGGACGACGATCCTGCGCAATTGCGCGTCCGAGCCGCATGTTCAGGATCTCGCCCGCTTCCTGATTGCCATGGGTGCCCGAATCGAGGGCGTCGGCACCAATATGATGACCATCCACGGTGGCCAGCGGCTCGGCGGTGCGTCACATCGGATCGGCCCCGATCACAATGAAGTCGGCTCGCTGATCGGCCTTGCCGCCGTCACCGGCTCGGAAATCACCATCCGCCGCGCTGGCGTGGAGCATCTGCGTTCCACGCTGATGACCTTCGAGCGCCTCGGCATCCGCTGCCAGATCGACGGCGATGATCTCATCATCCGCTCTGGCCAGGAAATGAAGATCCAGCCCGATTTCGGCGGCCATATTCCGAAGATCGAAGATCAGCCTTGGCCGGCCTTTCCCGCCGACACCATGTCGATCGCCATTGTCACCGCCTCGCAATGCGACGGCGTCGTGCTGATGTTCGAGAAAATGTTCGAAAGCCGCATGTTCTTCGTCGACAAGCTGATCGCCATGGGCGCCCGTATCGTGCTGTGCGACCCGCATCGCGCCATCGTCGCAGGCCCCTCCAAGCTGCGGGCCGCCCAGCTTGAAAGCCCTGACATTCGCGCCGGCATGGCGATGCTTATCGCGGCCATGTGCGCTGAGGGCACGAGCGTCATCAACAATGCCCAGCAGATCGAGCGTGGCTATGAGCGCATCGAGGAGCGGTTGAATGCCATGGGTGCCCGCATCACCCGCATCCCGCCGCGCACTCCTTCTCCCCTCGGGGAGAAGGTGCCGACAGGCGGATGAGGGGGTCTGCCAAGAGCACGAAAATCCACGAATTCAAGTCGCCCAGCCCCCTCATCCGACCCTTCGGGCCACCTTCTCCCCGAGGGGAGAAGGAGGTTCCGGTGCTCGTCCGCTCCATATGCTGCGGCCCCGCCATTTCGGCGGGAGAAAGGATACTAGGCAATCGCCTTGCGCATCTCGATCGATGTCGTCCGATCGAAGCCGGCATGGCGATTTTCGGCCGTCTTGCGAAAGCCCCATGCGGCAAAGGTAGCATGGTTGTCGACCAGCTCAATCCGCGTTTCCAGTCGCAACGCCTTGAGGCCAAGCTCTCGCGCCGTTGTCTCGGCCAGGCCCAGCAGTCGCTTGCCGATACCTTTACCCTGTGCTGCCGGCAGCACGGCGAGCTTGCCGACATACAGGCTCTCTGCCTCCGGCCGGCAGAAAATGCAGCCGACCAGTTGCTCGCCATTGAGGGCAGCGTAAGCGATCTCGCTAAACGCCTTCGCTTTCAGCGTTTCCGGCGTCAGCGCCAGCGCCGAGGAGGGCGGATCGATGCGCCCGTTCATATAGGCAAAGGATGTCAGGATGAGATTCAGCAACGCATCCCAGCGGTCGAAGCCGTTATCGAGGCGACGAAGCGCGATTTCGCTCATTCGGCGGCGACTCGAGCGCGTTTGCGGCGATAGCGCACGGTTTCGAAGCGCGAGGAAAGCCCGTCATAAAGCAGCAGGCGGCCGATCAGCGGCTCGCCGATGCCTGTGATGAGCTTGATCGCTTCCATTGCCATCAGCGTGCCGATGACGCCTGTCAATGCACCGATGATGCCCGCTTCCGCGCAGCTGGGGATGAGACCTTCCGGCGGTGGGGCGGGAAAGAGATCGCGATAGCGCGGATTGGGATTGCCGTCCGCATCGCTTTCATAGGGCTTCAATGTCGTCACGGACCCATCGAATCTGCCGACTGCGCCGGTCACCAGCGGCAGATGCGCTGCCTCTGTCGCGTCGGCTGCGGCGTAGCGCGTGTCGAAATTGTCGGAGCCGTCGATGACGAGATCGAAACCGGCAAGGTGCCGTGCAGCGGTGTCGAGGCTAAACCGCTCCTCGAAGCGGATGACCCGCACATGCGGGTTTAGCCGGGCGATGGCATCTGCCGCACTCTGCGTCTTCATCTCGCCGATCGTACCCGTATCGTGAATTATCTGCCGCTGCAGATTGGACAGCGAAACGCGATCGTCATCGGCAATGCCGAGCGTGCCCACGCCGGCAGCGGCGAGATATTGCAGCACCGGCGCACCAAGGCCGCCGGCGCCGATGACAAGCACACGCGCCGCCTTCAATTTTTGCTGGCCGGCGCCGCCGACCTCCGGCAGGAGGATATGGCGGTGATAGCGGGCGATTTCGTCTGAGGTCAAAGGATCCATGCGCTGAAGTCTAGCACAATCGCGACGAAGGAGGCGCTAGGATTTCGTAATGCCGCCATGCGCCACGGTAAAGAATTGCGCGCGGTCGCCAAGCGCCGAGAACATCGATTTGTCGGTGCCGGTCACGAAAGCCTGGCCGCCGAGGCCGTCGATGAGATCAAAAAGGGCTGCCCGCCGTCCCTCGTCGAGATGCGCAGCGATCTCGTCCAGCAGCAGGATCGGCGCATAGCCCGTCAGGTTGCCGACAAGGCGTGCATGGGCAAGGATGAGGCCGACAAGAAGGGCTTTTTGCTCGCCCGTCGAGCAGCGTTCCGCTTCCATGTCCTTTTCGCGGTGGCGTACGAGAAGGTCGGCTCGATGCGGTCCGTCCAGCGTTCGGCCGGCGGCTGCATCGCGGTAACGCCCCTCGCGCAGCATATCGGCATAGGCGTCTTCCAGATCGACGGCCGGCCGGTCGAACTGTCCGTCAAGGAAGCCGGAAAGCTCCAGCGCCGCCGAGGGGAACGGTGTCGTCTCGCGCGTTTCGGCGATCAGCTGCGAGAGGAGGCCGAGCATTTCCTGCCGCGCGATCGCCATGGCGATGCCGAGGCTCGCCATCTGATCTTCGATGCCGCCGAGCCAGGAAGGATCGAACCGGTTTTCGGACAAGAGCTTGTTGCGGCTGCGCATGGCGCGCTCGAAATCGCTGGCGCGGCGGCCATGGGCGGGATCGAGCGACAGGACCAGCCGATCAAGGAAGCGGCGACGCTCCGAGGAGCCGCCGGTAAAAAGGCCATCCATCGCCGGCGTCAGCCAGAGAACGCGCAAATGATCGGTCAGCTCGTCGACGGTCTTGGCCGGCGTGCCGTTGATTCGCAGCCGGCGGGCGGCCGATTCGTCGGTCGTATCGATACCGGTACCGATTTCGACGCCGCCATCCATCCCCTCGAGCTCGGCGAAGATGGAAAAGCCACCCGGCGCATTGACCCGGGTAACATCGGCATAGGCAGCGCGGCGCAGGCCGCGGCCGGGCGACAGCAGCGAGACCGCCTCCATGAGATTGGTCTTGCCCGCGCCATTGTCGCCGGTCAGCACCACATGCCGCTCGTCAAGCGCCAGCGCTGCCGCCGCGTAGTTGCGGAAGTCCGTGAGCTTGAGGCGCGAGATGGAAACCTTGTTCGGCATGTATCCCTAGGATTCGCAATCGATGGCCGAGGCGTATGCCGAAGCCCGCACAAGTGCAAGGTTTTTGCGGCTTTTCTCCCTTCTGGACGAAAGCGTGTTGGCTGCAATGAGGCTCTGGCACTCGCCGACCGCGCTTCCTATATCGCGATACTCGGGAAAGTTTTGGATGAGGGGCGCATCAATTGGAATTTGCAAAGACACTTCTCGCGCATACGCACGGCAATTGGACACGCGTAAAGACGGGCGAATCGGGAGATCTTGTCTATCGACGCGAGGATGGTCTCGCCTACGCGAAAATCGCATCGTCAGCCCGGTCGGCCGATCTTGCCTGCGAGCGCGATCGGATGCTTTGGCTGCAGGGCAAGGGTATGGCTGTCCCTGAAATCATTGACTGGCATGAGGTAGAGGAGGGCTCGTGCCTGATCATCACTGCAATTCCTGGCGTGCCGGCAGCCGAACTGAAGGGAGATGCGCTGCTGAACGCCTGGCCGTCGATGGCGCGGCAATTGAAATCTCTTCACGAAGTGCCGGCGGATCGATGCCCCTTTGATCGCAGCCTTTCGTTGATGTTCGCAAAGGCAGCGGATGTGGTTTCGCGAGATGCCGTGAACCAGGATTTTCTCCCGCCGGAAGATTGGGACAGGCCGGCCCGCGAACTGCTTGATCGCGTCGAGCGGGATCTGCCCGTGCGGCTCGCTCAGGAGGAGATCGACCGGGTTCTTTGCCACGGCGATGCCTGCATGCCGAACTTTATGGTCGATCCGCATAGCTTGCAATGCACTGGTCTGATCGATCTCGGCCGGGCAGGGAAGGCGGATCGCTATGTCGATCTCTCACTGATGATTGCCAATGCCGAGGAGAGTTGGGTGACGCCTGAACAGGGTAAGCGAGCCTTTTCGATCCTGTTCGAAACTCTGGAGATGGCCGAGCCCGACCGGGAGCGTCTCACTTTCTATCTCCGGCTCGATCCGCTGACGTGGGAGTGATTCGCATACCTCAATAAAAAATCCGGCCGAATCATCGGCCGGATTCATGTGAAACATTTTGATTCGCCAATCAGTCGCTGAACGTATCGAAGAAATCCTTCATGCGGGCGAAGAAGCCCGTCGATTCGGGATTGTTGTCCTTCGAAGAGATCTGCTCAAATTCCTGCAGCAGCTCGCGCTGGCGCTTGGTCAGCTTCTGCGGCGTCTCGATCTGGATCTGGATATAGAGATCGCCGACCTGGCTGGAGCGCAGCACCGGCATGCCCTTGCCCTTCAGGCGGAACTGCTTGCCGACTTGCGTGCCTTCGGGAACGGTGACGCGCGATTTCGTGCCGTCGAGGGTCGCGACATCGAAAGTACCTCCGAGAGCCGCGGTGGTCATCGAGATCGGCACGGCGCAATAGAGATCGGCGCCGTCCCGCTGGAAGAACTCATGCGGCTTGACGGAGAGGAAGATGTAGAGGTCGCCCGAAGGACCGCCGCGCAGGCCGGCTTCGCCTTCGCCCTGCAGGCGGATGCGCGTGCCGTCTTCGATGCCCGACGGGATATTGACAGAAAGCGAACGCTCCTCGGTGACACGGCCCTGGCCGTGACACTTGGTGCAGGGGTCGGGAATGATCTGACCGCGGCCGTGACAGGTCGGGCAGGTGCGCTCGACGGAGAAGAAGCCTTGCGCCGCGCGGACACGGCCGGAACCCTGACAGGTGCCGCAGGTCTTCGGCTGCGTGCCGGGCTTGGCGCCCGAGCCGGAACAGACGTCGCAGGTGATCGAGGTCGGCACGCGAATCTGTGCCGTCTTGCCGCTGAAGGCCTCCTCCAGCGAGATTTCCATATTGTAGCGAAGATCGGCGCCACGTTCGCGACCGCCGGATGAACGCCCGCGCGAGCGTCCACCACCCATCATCTCGCCGAAAATATCCTCGAAAATATCGGAGAATCCGCCGCCACCGAAACCGGCTCCGAAGCCGCCACCGCCGCCCATGCCGCCATGCTCGAAAGCAGCATGGCCGTAGCGGTCATAGGCTGCGCGCTTCTGCGGGTCCTTGAGCGTTTCGTAGGCTTCGTTGATTTCCTTGAACTTCCGCTCGGCGTTGCTGTCGTCCGGGTTCTTGTCCGGATGATATTGCATTGCCAGCTTGCGAAAGGCGCTCTTCAGCTCTTTCTCGTCCGCCGTCTTGGAGACGCCCAATGTCTCGTAAAAATCCGCTTTTGCCATATTAAGGATTAGAACCCCGGAAATGGATTTCCGGCTGCCCGAAGGCAGCCGGAGCTAAGTTTCATCGAGAATCTTTCGATTCGCGCTTATGCAGACCGCTTGCGGTCGTCTTCGTCCTTGATTTCCTCGTAGTCGGCATCGACGACATCGTCCTTGCCGCCTGCTGCCGAGGCATCACCCGAAGCTGCTTCCGCCTGCTGGGACTCATAGATCGCCTGGCCGAGCTTCATGGAAACTTCCATGAGCGTCTGGGTCTTGGCCTTGATGTCTTCGGCATCCGGCTCGGAAGCTTCGGTTGCCGCCTTCAGCGCTGCGATCGCGTCGGAGATTGCGGTGCGATCGGTTTCGGTGACCTTGTCGCCGTAATCCTTCAGCGACTTCTCGCTGGAGTGGATCAGGCTTTCAGCCTGGTTCTTGGCTTCGACACCTTCGCGGCGCTTCTTGTCTTCAGCAGCGTGAGCTTCTGCATCCTTGACCATCTTCTCGATGTCGGCGTCGGAAAGACCGCCGGAAGCCTGGATGCGGATCTGCTGTTCCTTGCCGGTGCCCTTGTCCTTGGCCGAAACCTGGACGATGCCGTTGGCGTCGATATCGAAGGTGACTTCGATCTGCGGAACACCACGCGGTGCCGGCGGCAGGCCGACGAGGTCGAACTGGCCGAGCAGCTTGTTGTCTGCAGCCATTTCGCGCTCGCCCTGCGAAACGCGGATGGTCACGGCCGACTGGTTGTCGTCGGCGGTCGAGAAGGTCTGCGACTTCTTCGTCGGGATCGTCGTGTTGCGTTCGATCAGACGGGTGAAGACGCCGCCCAGCGTTTCGATACCGAGAGACAGCGGGGTCACGTCGAGGAGCAGAACGTCCTTGACGTCGCCCTGCAGAACGCCGGCCTGGATGGCTGCGCCGAGAGCGACGACTTCATCCGGGTTGACGCCCTTGTGCGGCTCCTTGCCGAACAGCTGCTTGACGACTTCCTGCACCTTCGGCATGCGGCTCATACCGCCGACGAGAACGACTTCGTCGATTTCAGCGGCGGTGACGCCGGCATCCTTGAGGGCTGCCTTGCACGGAGCGATGGTGCGCTGAACGAGATCGTCGACCAGGCTTTCGAGCTTGGCGCGGGTCAGCTTCAGCGTCAGGTGCTTCGGACCGGTGGCGTCTGCCGTGATGAAAGGCAGGTTGATTTCGGTCTGCTGTGCGGACGAAAGTTCGATCTTGGCCTTTTCGGCGGCTTCCTTCAGGCGTTGCAGAGCGAGCTTGTCGCCCTTGAGGTCGATGCCGTTGTCCTTCTTGAACTCAGCCACCAGATATTCGACCAGACGCATGTCGAAGTCTTCACCGCCGAGGAAGGTATCGCCGTTGGTCGACTTCACTTCGAAGACGCCGTCGCCGATTTCGAGGATCGAGATATCGAAGGTGCCGCCGCCAAGGTCGTAAACGGCGATGGTCTTGCCGTCCTTTTTGTCGAGGCCGTAAGCAAGCGCTGCAGCCGTCGGCTCGTTGATGATGCGCAGGACTTCGAGACCGGCGATCTTGCCGGCATCCTTGGTTGCCTGGCGCTGAGCGTCGTTGAAGTATGCGGGAACGGTGATAACGGCCTTGTCGACCTTTTCACCAAGATAGGATTCGGCGGTTTCCTTCATTTTCTGAAGGATCATTGCGGAAATCTGTGCGGGCGAATAGCCCTTGCCGTTGGCTTCGACCCAGGCGTCGCCATTGTCGCCCCGAACGATGTTGAAGGGAACAAGGTGCTTGTCCTTCTCGACGGTCGGATCTTCGTAGCGGCGGCCGATGAGGCGCTTGACAGCGAAGAGGGTATTCGTGGGGTTGGTGACAGCCTGGCGCTTGGCCGGCTGGCCGACGAGACGTTCACCATCGTCGGTGAAGGCAACCATGGAGGGGGTGGTCCGGGCGCCTTCGGCATTTTCGATCACTTTTGCGTCCTTACCGTCCATGACGGCGACGCAGGAATTTGTCGTTCCAAGGTCGATACCAATTACTTTTGCCATGTCATTCTCTCCTTGAAGCAAGCTATCGGAACCCCTGTCAGGCATTCCATTGACAGCCCCTTACGGGATGGTCTTGAGGATTGCGCAGCCATGACTGCGGTGATGCCGCGTATATAAGTAGCGGTTTTACTGACTGCAAGGCAGGAAATGGCCTGAAATCCAGCAAAACAAATGGTTTGTCGCCCAAATTCCACATGGTCCCATATGCGCCGGGGACCTCAGGATTTGACGCGACCGCGTATCAGAGCAGCCTTGCCGCGGCCATGCAAGCGTCTACTGCATAATTCCTTAAATCGGGATCGATTTAGGAATAAAATTATGCAGCAGATCTAAAGCGCGATAGCGACCTTAACGCGCCCTATGTGGCGCGCAGTGCCGTGATGCAAAAATGCGATTTTATCGACCGAGGATGACGTCGAGCAGCGAGGAGCGATGCGGCCGCGTGGTGGCGACCGGAGCGCCGCTATCGCCGACATCGGCAGGCGGTATATCGCTGTCATAGGGGTTGGAGCTGTAGGGATTGGTATCGTCGGCCAGATTTGCCGGCGGCAGGTCCTGCGGATCCTCGTTGGCCGAGACCTGATTGACGATCTGCGGCTGGATCGGCTGCTGCGATGGCCTTTGCTGCAAGGTCGGCTGCTGGATCGGCTGTCCGCCGTCGGCCACGCCGGAGATGATGTTGCCGATGGTGGTCGGCTGGTCGCCGTTCGGTCCTGTCTGCGCCATCGGCAGGCCGTTGTCGATGATCTGGCCGCCGCCGAAGATTGGCGTCGGCGTGATGCCCTTATGGGCGGCAACCATGAATTCCTTCCATGCCTTTGCCGGCAGCCCGCCGCCGGTCACCTTGCGCATCGACTTGCCGTCGTCATTGCCGAACCAGACGCCTGTCGTCAGATGGCTCGTGAAGCCGACAAAAAGCGCATCGCGGAAGGATTGCGTCGTGCCCGACTTGCCGGCCGCCTGCCAGCCTGGAATGCGCGCGGCCTTGCCGGTGCCATTGGCGATGACGCCGGCCATCATGGCGTTCATGTTGGTGACGATATCCGGATTCAGCACGCGCTCCGAATTGCCTGTATTGGTCTGGTAGAGCACCTTGCCGGAGGCGGTCGTTACCCTCGTGATGACATGCGGCGCCACTTTGTAGCCGCCGTTCATGAAAGTGGCATAGGCGGAGGTCAGCTCCAGCAGCGACACTTCGGAGGTGCCGAGCGCAATCGAGGCATTGGCCTGCAGGTCCGATTCGATACCGAGCCTGCGGGCGACCTTGATGACCTGATCCGGCCCGACCTCGGCGACGATCTGCGCGGCAACCGTGTTCAGCGATTTCGCGACGGCGGTGGCAAGCGTCACAGGGCCGCTGTAGCGCTGCTCGTAATTCTCCGGCGCCCAGTTGCCGATCTTGACCGGCATGTCGTTGCGGATCGAATTCGGCGTCAGGCCCATCTCAAGTGCTGCGGTATAGACGAACGGCTTGAAGGCGGAGCCAGGCTGGCGCTTGGCGGTGACAGCGCGGTTGAACTGGCTCTGCGCATAGTCGCGGCCGCCGACGAGCGCGCGGATGGCGCCCGTTGCATCGACGGAAACGAGGGAGGCCTGCGAGGCGTTCAGCTTCTTGCCTTCCTTTTCGAGCACGTCGCTCAGCGCCTTCTCGGCCTTTTCTTCGAGCGACATGTCGAGCGTGGTGTCGACGATCAGGTCTTCCTTGACGTCGCCGCCGATCAGCTTCGGGAGCTGGTCCATGACCATGTCGGCGACGTAATTCTCGGCGCCGCTCCAATAACTCTTCGATCGGGTCGGCGGCTGCGCCATCGCCGTCTTGATGTCGGATTCGCTGATGAAGCCCTGGTCGTGCATGGCCTGCAACACTAGTTGCGCGCGGGCCTCGGCGGCGGCAGGATCGCGGGCCGGCGACAGCCGCGACGGCGCCTTCACCAGACCGGCAAGCATGGCGGCCTCGCCGAGATTGACGTCCTTGGCCGATTTATTGAAGTACCGCCGCGACGCGGCCTCGACGCCATAGGCGTTGGAGCCAAAATAGACGCGGTTCAGGTACATCGTCAGGATCTGGTCCTTGGTGTACTTGTGCTCCAGCCACAGCGCCAGCAGCACTTCCTGCACCTTGCGCTCCAGCGTGCGGTCCGGCGAAAGGAACAGGTTCTTGGCGAGCTGTTGCGTGAGCGTCGAGCCGCCCTGCACGGCGTGGCCCGTCACGACATTTGTCACCATGGCGCGGGCAAGGCCGATCGGGTCGAAGCCGAAATGCGAATAGAAGCGCCGATCCTCGATGGCGATGATGGCTTCCGGGATATAGGGCGACATGTCACCAAGCGCGACGGCTTCGCCGCCCGTCGTGCCGCGATTGGCGATCAGGCTGCCGTCGAGATCGTTGATCTTCACATTCGGCGGCCGCTCCGGGATCGACCAGGTGCTGGCACTCGGCATGCGCGAGCCGTAGTAGGCGACAAGACCGGCAAGGCCGATGCCAGCCCAGAGGCAAAGCACGAGGCCCCAATAGATCGTCGAACGAATGAAGCCGAAAAAGCCGCGGCGCGGCGGTGCACGGCGCGCAGGTTTGCGGCGGCCGCGGGCGCGGGTGCGACGAGGCTTTGCGACCACGGGCTCATACTCGTCGTCTTCATCCTCTTCTTCGTCGGGTTCCGGCTCTTCATAGTATGTCTTGGAAGAAGATGAATATGCCTTGGCCGAACGCCTGCTGCCGACGATGCGTTCGCCGGCATTGAATCCGTCATCGCTGCGTTCCCGGCCGCTGGAAAAGGATGGTTCTATCCTCTGGCGTGATTTCTTCTTATCTGCCATTGCCGGCCGGTCGTACCTCGGTGCCCTTGTAATCCATGTCTTCTATCAGGCTGACTACGGGAGCGGTAGAAATCTTTGAGCCTGCTCCGTCGCCTGGGTGGCGCGCGCCCGAAAACCGTCATTGGCTTTCAAGGCGTAGCAACCCGCTATTCGTCCACGCACCCCTCGTGAAGACATCAAGTCCCGCCTGAACTGTAAATGCGGCGATTTAAGGAGGGATTAAGAACATTCCGGTCCGCATTGTCGCTGTCTTCGCCCGGCGTCCGCCAGGCGTGTGCACGGAACTTTTCGCTATCCTGAGCATTATTCCCTCATAAAACGATAGAGGGCGAACCTATGAGTTCATTGCTGAAGATAGAGGAAGTTGTAGAGAGCAAGCTGCGGGAGGTCTGGAGCGTCGAGGATTTCGCCCGGCGTCATCGGATTTGCAAGGAGGAGGAAGCCCGGCTGAAAAAGCTGTTTGGCGACTTCGCAACGAAGCAGGAATTGCTCTCAAACGCGCAAAGGCCGCCCCAATTTCGTTGATGGGTCGCTGAAAGGATTTGGCAGGCCGGCGCGATGTTTCGTGGGCTGCTGCGGCCGAAGGATTCGCAGCGGAGGAGGCTACGCCAATGTGGACACGTTTCGAATTGTGGCTGGTCGACCAGATCGACCGAATATTCGGCCTCGAACGGCTTGCACGCCGTGCCGGTTTTTCCCCGGATGAGGCGAAGCGGATCGCACGTGAAAAATAGTTCGCCCGTGCGGCTTCAGTTATCCGCAGCCATGTCCGTTCTCCTGAAATTACAGGATAGCACCTCGCTTGCCTCCATACAGAGCGAGGCTGCCACCCGGATGCGTCGCTACTTCGCGAGGCGCACGCAATCTTCCATATTTTCGAATGGGCTGATCGAGGTTATAGTGAGGCATGTGGCCGTCTTGAAGGGCGGTTCCAAGTAATTGGTAGCGCGTGAGGAGGAGTGTTCATGCGACACATCAAATGGAGCAATCCAATCGAGGTCGGTTTTGCTCAGGGTACGTTCCAGGTCGTCACGGGCCCGTCCGAGGCTCTCAATTGCATGGCCAATCTCTGGCCTGACCGGCGTGGTCCGCTCTACGTGGCGGCAAGAAGCCTTTGCCGGGCTGCCATCGATGGCCGCAAATCCGCCGAAGAGGCACGGGAAATGTTCATCTCGGCGACACGGGAAGCGCATCTCAAGATGCATTGAAGCATGCCGCTACCATCGAAGATTGACCGTCCAAATCTTGCGAACCGGCGAAAGCGCGGCAGAAGTCGAGAGTTTTGGACGCGTGTTTTTCCATGAAAGCATCTCTTGAGTGCAGCTCCCGCATGGTGGCGAGCGCATTCTTCTCGGAGGCGATACATCTCATCAAAAAGGCCGACGACTTTCAAAGTCGCCGGCCTTTTGGCTTTTCAGGCTTTGGCAGAGCTGTCCGTCAGCGATTCGAGCCTCTTACGGACATCCGGCAATTGGGCTCCGACGCGGGGCATGGATCCCGATGATCCGGGCTGTAGGGTCCTGGTTGGCCGGCGTTGGGCCGCGGATTGTTCTGCGGCTGCGGCTGCGGCTGAGGTTGAGGTTGAGCCTGCTGCGGTTCCGGGCGCGGGCGGTTGTCCGGACGATTATTGTCCGGGCGATTGTTGTCGCGCTGGCGGTCCGGCCGGTTACCCCAGTCCTGGTTGTTGTCGGGGCGCTGTCTGCCCCAATCGCGATTGCCATCACGTTGCCTGTCCCAGTCGCGGTCACGATCGGGCCGGCGATCCCAGTTGCGGTCCGGCTGGTTGCTCCAGTCCGAGCCGCGATCCCAATCGCGGTTGCGATCCGGACGACGGTCCCAATTGCGGTCCGGCCCGTTATCCCAGCCGGGGGAATTGCGGTCCCAGCCGCTGTCCGGGCGGCGATCGACCCAGCCGGGGCCGCGGCGCCAACGGTCGCGGTCACGATAGAAGTCACGGCCGCGATAATAGCGACCCCAGTAGTCGTCGAAGTTGAAGACGACCGTCGGAATGCCAAGCGGGCGGTAATATTGCGGACCGACATAGATGCGGCGTGACTGGTAGGTCGCCTGGATATAACGGCCGGCAACCCATCCGCGGCCGCCATAGAAGGAGACATCGCACCACGGCGTATCGTTAAGACAGCCATTGATCTGAAGCGGTACACCGACGGGGATCATCGTCACCGCCGGATAGGCAGTGCTCGGGCCCGACCGCATATTGACGTTGGCGGTGGCAAAGCCTTCCGCCGCTTCCGCGATGGTCGGCAGCGCCACGAGCGCCGCCAGAATACCCGCCGCAAGAATCTTGAACCTCATAGATTACTCTCCCTTTGCGCAGCCATGCCGCGAAATCGCTGCCCGGCGCCTGTTCCGCTGTCGTGCGCCTACCCCGGCGCTCTTCGGTAAGACTTTCCAATTTCGGCAAGATAAAGGCCTAGCGCTGCACGGAATCTGATAGGATTCCATGATGCCTCTTCAATCTTTGCATGTGTTATAAAAGTAATTGCATGAATGCAGCTTGAACGGCTCACGTCGAAACTAAAATGCTGCCTCTCGAACTCCGCCGATAAAGCCCGCCAGACTTAGCCGACATCGCCAGAACCTTGCCCGGGAAGGGCAGGTTTTCGCCAGGCTTGCCTATCCTCATCGGCGTTACCGATGTGGCAGCATCGACTGCTTCAAGAGCTTTTTCGAGGAAACTAAAAAGCGGCCTTGAAATTGCCACCTTACCCTCTCATATACTCTTCAGTCATGCAGCCGATGGGCGCTGGCGCGCTGGAAAGCGAGCCGTTTGGTCCGTCGATATCATGGAAGCAGCGTTAACTCTTCGTTGACCTTTCATGATCAATCTGGCTGCAGTTCCGCCCTTGCCTTTGACCACGGATGTACTGGCACTGATGTGAAGGCGGATGGCGAAAGGCCGGATCATTCCGGCCTTTTTGTTTTTTGGCGATGGCGTGCTTCCGGCGAAAGCGGAGTGCGCCATTTTCATTTTCGACTCTTTCGCGTGACAAAAGAAAAACCGCCGCAGATGACTGCGGCGGCTTTGCATTTTAAGCGATGCGCCCGCCAGGCGGGCGATATCCTTAGTTCGCCTTCTTGGCCGAAACCTTGACAACCTTGGGCTTGGCAGGAGCCTGGGCAATAGTCGCCTTACCGGCCGGCACATAGCCAGCGCCGATATTGATGTTCAGCCCGATATAGTCGAGAGCGCTCTGCTGGACAGCCTGCGCCAGGCTCTGCTGAGCAGCGGTCACGTTGCGCTGCGCATCGAGAACGTCGAGTAGCGAGGATGCACCATCCTTATAGCTCGCGGTCGAAAGCTGCAGGGCTTCCTGATAGGACTTGACCTGAGCCTGCAGTGCGGCGACCGTCTGTGCGTCGCGAGCGACGGCGGACAGATAGTTCTCGACGTCTTCGATAGCCGAACGTACCGTTGACTGCCAGGCAAGATAGTTCTCGCGGCTCGTCGATTCCGCACTCTTGACACCGGCACGCAGGGCGCCACCGTCGAAGATCGGCAGGTTCAGCTGCGGGCCAAACGACCAGGTGGTCAGGCCGCCGCTGGCCGACGAGGTATGGATATAGGTCGGCGAAATCGAACCGCTGAGCGTGATCGACGGGAAGAGCTTGGCTTCAGCAACGCCGATCTGGGCCGTCGAGGCTGCAAGGGTCCGTTCTGCAACGCGAACGTCCGGACGGTTGCGGATGAGGTCGGCGGGAACGCCGGTGCGAACGCTGCCGCGGAACACCGGCTGCCTGCCACCGCCCTGCATCTGCGCGATGATCGTCGATGAGGGAACGTTGAGCAACGTCGCGATATGATGCACCTGCTGACGATAGCTGATTTCATAACCAGGTACCAATGCCAGCGTCTGGTTGACAAGGCCCTCGGCCTGAACCACGTCGAGGCGCGATGCAGCACCGGCTTCGAGCTGGAACTTCGTCAGCGAGAGCGTGTCACGCCGGGATTTCAGGTTTTCCTGAGCGATCGAAATGAGCGCCTGGTAGTAACGGGCGTTGACATAGCTGTTGGCGAGATCCGAGAGAAATGCCAGACGCTGGACGTCGACGGTGGAATAGGCGGCATCGAGCGAGGCGTTGGCGCTTTCCGTTGCGCGGCGATACTGACCCCAGAGGTCGAGCAGCCAGGAAGCCGAAGCTGTGCCCGTCGTCGTGTTCCGTCGTCCAGCTGAGCTTGATACTCTCGAGCCACCCTTCTGGCCGCTGGTCGTGTTGTCGCCGGAGACGGTGAGGCTCGGGAGACCGCCTGCACCTGCGGTAACGACGGCAGCTTCCGCCTGGTTGATACGTTCCAGCGATTGCTGGATGGTAAGGTTCTGGGCAAGTCCCTGTGCGGCGAAGGCGTTCAGCTTGGAATCGCCGAAAGCGGTCCACCATTGCGAGCCGGCGATATCGCCGTTCGCCTTCGTACCGCCCTCCGAGAATTTGGCCGGGAGAGGCATTTCCGGTGGCTTATGGTCTGGGCCGCTGACGCAGCCTGCCAAAACAAGCAGCAGGGCGGGGGCGGCAGTACGAATGGAAACCATCACATTGTCCCACAATTCAATTTACTGATTCAGTGTCTTTTGACGGAGTCGACATGACTCCATGTTCCGGCGCTCCAGTCTTACGCAATACAAACAATGACCCGAAGCGGTCGGCGTCAATCTAGCAACGAGTTTTGCAATAGCACAGTGGCTTTTACGAATTCTCGGCTGCGAACATATGTGGGATCGGCCGAAATATCAGCTTATCGGTAAAAAAAATCTGAAGTGTTGCAAAAAACATACCCTCGCATCCGCAATCAAGGGATGTGAACGGCGCAAAGCTCCGCTGGCACCGCAACTTAAGGGAAGTCCCGGCGTGTCGATTCAGCCAAACGACCGTTCAGACGGTCTCTTAAGGGAAATAGCGGGCGAGGCTTGCGCGAACCCGGTCGCGCGGTGTCGCGCTGTGATCGTCGGGCACGAAAGCAGTGCCCGTAATCGCTTCGTAAGCGCGGATATAGACCTTGGATGTCTGTTCGATGAGGTCGCTCGGAATCTCCGGAATCTCGTCCTTGTAAGGATCGCAGCGCTCCGTGACCCAGGCGCGGACGAAATCCTTATCGAAGCTTTCCGGGCGCGCGCCCTTTTCGAATCTGTCCTGATAGCTGCCGGCCAGCCAGTAGCGGCTGCTGTCAGGCGTATGGATCTCGTCGGCAAGGATGATGGTGCCGTTTTCATCAGTCCCGAACTCATATTTGGTATCGACGAGGATCAGCCCCCGCTTGCGGGCGATGTCTTGCCCGCGCGCGAACAGGGCAAAAGCGTAATTTGTCAGCGTCTGCCACTGCTCTTTTGTCAGAAGCCCGTGCTCGACAATCTGGGTCGGCGTCAGTGGCTCATCGTGGCCGCCGTCGAATTCCTTGCTCGTCGGCGTGATGATCGGCTCGGGCAGGATCTGGTTGTCGCGCATGCCATCCGGGAGCGTGATGCCATACATCTCGCGCTGACCCTTTTTATAGAGCGTCAGAACCGAGGTGCCCGTGGTGCCGGCGAGATAGCCGCGAACGACGACCTCGACGGGCAGGATATTCAGCCGCTTTCCGACGACGACGTTCGGGTCCGGATAGTCGATGACGTGGTTCGGGCAGATATCGCGTGTCTGTTCGAACCAGTAGCGGGCCGTCTGCGTCAGCACCTGGCCCTTGTAGGGGATGCAGGTGAGGATACGGTCGAAGGCGCTCAACCGGTCGGTGCTGATGATGATGCGGCTGCCATCGGGCAGATCGTAATTCTCGCGCACCTTGCCGCGATAGTAGTTGGGCAATTCTGGGAAATGGGCTTCGGAGAGAATTCGCAACGCGTCCACCAACAGGCTCATGCATCCGCCTGGCGGATGCTTCTTGAGCGGACCCTTAGCGCATTGCAGCCGGAATCGGAACGGTTTTCACACATAATAATATGTAAACGGCTCCATTCGTCGGTTACGGGCGCGAAACGTGTCAGGCCGGCCGGCGCCAGCAACCATTTTCACCCTGCTCGAGGATCGGTGTCGAAAACACGCCGACGATCCTCTCGCTCCATCGCTTGCCGCTCAGATCGACACGATCCCGCCAACGATCGGATTGCAGCATGGCCGCGCCGATCACGACAGGCTCGATATTGCAGGATGCCAGGAGGGCAAGCCCGGAAACGATCGACGCGCCGCTGGAGATGACGTCGTCAATCAGCGCTACGCGCCTGCCTTGCAGCAATGGCAACATGCGCGGATCCATATAAAGACGCTTCTCCTGGTTCGGCGTGGTGATGGAGGAAAGCGCGACCGACAGTTCGTCGCGATACCAGAACTTGCGCGATGTCCCGAGCGGCACGTAGCGCGCATGGCCGAGTGCGCGGGCAACTGCTGCTGCCAGTGTCAGGCCGAGGGTCGGCAAACCGGCGACGACATCGACATCATAAGCTGCGATCCGCTCCGCAAGCGCCTCCGCCAGAGCTTCCAGAACGGTGAAGCTTGCCTGATTGACGATCAGCGATGCCAGCGCATGTTCGCCATCGGCAAGCATCCGGATCGGCAGACACAGCTGACGCGCGTCCGGCAATTCGGCGACATGAAAATCCGCGCGCTCCTCCATGGGATCGAAAGTGTCAGGCGCATGCAGCTCCTGCCAGAAGTCATGGGGTTGCATGGCAGTCTGCCTCTATCTGTTGACCTTCATTCCTGCGCGCCGGTGCAACTCGAGGATCTCTGCCTCCGTCAGGGCGCGCACGCCCCCCTTCGGCAGATCGCCGAGCGCGATATCGCCAAAGGCGACGCGTACCAGCCGCAGGCAGTCGATGCCGAGCGCCTCGAGCATGCGCCGTATCTGACGGTTACGACCTTCCTTGAGCTCCACCTCGATCCAGCAATTGCGATCGCCGCTGCGTAGGAGGCGGGCGGAACTGGCGGTCAGCAGTTCGCCATCGTCGATGATGCCGCGCTCCATGCGCGAAAGCTGCTCGTGATCCATGATCCGGTCGACCTGCACATGATAGGTCTTGCCGACATGGCTGACCGGATCGAGCAGGGCCTGCGCCAGTACCGTATCATTGGTAAAAAGCAGCAATCCCTCGCTCGCCTTGTCCAGTCGTCCGACAGGAGCGAGGTGGCGGGCATCGATCTCCCTCAGGCAATCATAGACCGTCGGGCGTCCCTCGGGGTCGTCGCGGGTGGTCACCAGCCCGCGCGGCTTGTTCAGCATGAAATAGAGCTTTTTCTCCGCAGCGATCTCCGTGCCGTCGACCGCGAATTTCGAATGCTCCAGATCGACCCAGGTGGTAGGGTCTGACACTTGGCGTCCGTCCACGCTCACGCGGCCGGCCGCGATCAGCGCCTCTGCCTGGGTGCGGGAGCAATAGCCGAGTTTGGAAAGCGCCCGCGGCAAGGTCACGCGCTTGCCATCTGGTTCCGGCCTGCCTTTCGCCGCCCTGCCGGATCTTTGCGGTGATTGCCGTTGGCTCACCCGTCTCGCCTCATGTGCTTGTTGCCGTAGCCCGGCATGACAAGCCGGAGAGCACAATCCTTTCGCATGGCAGCGAACCGGACGCAAATCGCATTGTCGAGGCAGGATCGGAAAGGCCGGCCTGAAAGGCAGACAGGGCTCGCATTTCATGGACACGAGCCCTGTCGCGGACCGGAGCGGGCGATGGGGTCGGGTAGACGGCAACGTGGCTGCCGCCATTCGCTCCGGAGGGATCGCGGTTGCGGAGAAACTGCACTGCTTCTTTTGCTGGGATTTTTCAAAAGAAGCGAAATTTGTTACAGTTTGTAACGCTGGCCGTTTCCCTGTTGCCAAAACCGCCTCTCGCCCCGCATGGAAGAGCCATGGTTTCCGCATCGCTGCTTCTGGTCGAGGACGACCGCGAGATTAGGGCGCTCCTGGAGGAGTTCCTGAGCCGTGAGGGTTTCTCCGTGCAGGCGGCCGACAGTGCCGCCGCCATGGATCGCCTTTTGTCCAGGGGCTTTCCTGATCTGATCATCCTCGATCTGATGTTGCCCGGCGAAGACGGCCTGTCGGCATGCCGGCGCATCCGCGCCCGCAGCAAGGTGCCGATCCTCATGCTGACGGCGAAAACGGAAGATATAGACCGCATCCTCGGCCTCGAAATGGGGGCCGACGATTATCTCGGCAAGCCTTTCAATCCGCGCGAGCTCCTGGCGCGCATCCGCGCCATCCTTCGCCGTTCCGGTCCGGAACGGCCGGAAGATAGCATCCGGCCGTCGAGGCGAAAGAGCTTTGCGGGGTTGACGGTCGATCTTGATGGCCGGGTGATCGAGATGGACGGCGAGCGCGTCGTGCATCTGACGACGGCAGAATTCGATCTGCTCGTCTGCTTCCTCGAAAGGCCGCGCCGTGTGCTCTCGCGCGAGCAATTGCTCGACTGGACGCGGGGCCGCGGCGCCGATCCGTTCGATCGCACCATCGATGTCACCGTCTCCCGCCTGCGCACCAAGCTTGGCAATTGCCTGCCCGATGGCGCCCATATCATCACCACCGTGCGCAATGCCGGCTATCTCCTCACAATGGACGTGAAAGATGTCTGAGCCATGCTGAAACTCGGTCTCGTCGCCCGCATCATCATGATCGTCGCCGTGGCGCTGTTCATCATTCAGCTTGCGGCCTTTGCGGCCGCACAGCTGAAACCGGATACGCCGTTCAATCCGGAACTGTCGCCCGCCAAGCAGGTGAAGACCGCGATCCGTCTTCTCGATGCCATTCCGCCCGAGGCGCAGCAGACTGCGGTGCGAGCGCTGAATGCCAACGGCCTGGCGATACGGCTCGCCGATGCGCCCGCAGCCGGTGACAAGAGCGGAACTTCGGATCTTACGCTCACCGGCAAGTTGGCGCGTGAATTCGCTAACATCGCCTTCGGCGACCGGTACTTCAACATGCGCTCGCTCTCGGAAAAGCCACAGGGCTGGTTCTCCGCCGGTGAGCCGGGCAGGATCGTGGAAGTGTCGATCGGCGTTGCCGGCGGCAAGATCGCGGTCTTCAACCTGCCCGAAACGCCGACAGTGCGATTGAACGGCATTCCCATCGGCCTCATTGCCGGCATTCTCGGCATGCTGGTCGCCGTCATCGCCATTGCCGCCGTGGCGCGCGAAACCCGGCCCTTGACGCGCTTGTCGCGAACCGTCAACTCGATAGGCAACGGATTGCAGCCGGTTCATATTCCCGAAAGAGGCGCCTGCGAGCTGCGCATGCTGATCAAGGCGATCAATGCCATGCAATTGCGCATCGCCGCGCTAGTCAGCAACCGTACCCTCATTCTTGGAGCGATCTCGCATGATCTGAGAACTTATCTCACCCGCTTCCGCCTGCGCATGGAAATGATGCCCGAAACGCCGCATCGTGAGCGGGCGATCGCCGATGTCGAGGCCATGCAGCGGCTGGTGGAGGACGCACTCGGCTTTGCCCGCAGCACCGTCGTTTCGGATGGCAAGACCATCGTCGATCTCGATGCGGCCATTCGAGGTCACCTTGCGGAGCGGCAAGACGGGCAGGGCCTCGTGGGTTTTGCGCCGATCGGGCAGTCGATTGGCGTGACGATGACGGAGACCGCTCTGGTACGGGTACTCGACAATCTTATGGACAATGCGCTGCGCTACGGTAGCCGTGCCGATATTGTCGTCGAGCGTCGTGGCGATCACGGCGCCATTGTCGTCGGCGATCGCGGACCGGGCATCCCGGCAGAGCGACGCAAAGAGGTCCTCGAACCCTTCGTGCGATTGGAGGAATCGCGCAATCGCGATCTCGGTGGCAGCGGGCTCGGCTTGGCGATCGTCCGCCAGATTCTCGATGCGCATGGCGGCACACTCTGTCTGGAAGACCGCGAAGGAGGCGGCCTGAATGCCGTTGTCCTGCTGCCACTGGCGATAATGGAAAGAAGAGCGGCCTGAAGACAGGTACCGCTTAAGTATCGATCGCGTCAGGGCGCGATCGACGCGTTCTGCAAGGGTGCCTGCTCAATGGCAGGTCAGGAAGTTCTGCAGCTCTTGCCGGCTCAAGACGATGCCCGCAGCCGCCTTCTGTGGATCAGGATGCGTATAGGTGAAGCTCGGCAGGTCGGGTAAATCCAATGCCTGGCGCATGCTCATAATACCGAGCGCACGGCGGCCATTGGCGCTGTCGAAGCTGACTTCGATAATGCTTTCCGGTCTTGTAATATGCATTGTTTCCTCCCTTCCCTTTTTATCTGCTCAAACCATAGCAGAAACCTTATGGAAAATCTTGGTTTTTCTGGGGCTTGCGGCGGCTGGATTTGCTCGTGAACCCAACAAGCAGCCCGGAAGGCGTGCTCAGACCAATGAGCAGGGCATATATGGAGGGGAAGCCTGTCGGATTCCGCCGCTTGAGCAAAATTTGACCATCCGGACAACATTTTTGCGCCCTTTCGAGGAAAAATTCTCCACCATTCCCCCATCTCGCACAAATTCCTGTTGTTTTTCATGGTGTTACAAAAATGTCAGAATTTTTACAGCTGGAGTGTTGACTACTTCATTGGGTAGGGTCTATAAGCCCGATCA
>NZ_JAQJCG010000022.1:0-94706 GCF_030182565.1 Rhizobium centroccidentale
GATGAGGGGGCTATCGATTTGAATTCATGGATTTTCGTAGTCTTGGCGGGCACCCCCTCATCCGCCTGACGGCACCTTCTCCCCGCTGGGGAGAAGGGGTCAGCTGCGATTTCAGTTCATATGCGATACCCCTGCCTCGGGGAGAAGGAGAGATTGGGAAACTCAGCTTCCAGCGATGCCGAGCAGTTCGGCATCCAGCGCCTTCAGGTAACCATCGGCCAGATCAGCGCTGACGCCGAGATCATCCTGGCCATAGCGGGAGGCAACACGGATATCGACGAGCGTCGTTTCCGCCTCCTCGCGAATACGGATCAGTATGTCGCACGGCAGGCCAAAAATGCGGGTTCGCACGTCGCCCTGCAGGATGACATCGGTATTCTGGCGGATGAGTTCCGCCACTCCATCACGGAAGGGACGTGGCGTCGGCACGGGAACGATGGCGGGCACATCTCCGGCTGCGCTGTCATCCTGGGCTGGATTGACGGTCTGCGGGCGTCCACGCCGCTTCGGCCTCACATTGCCATTCGGATCGGCCACATCGGCGCCTTCGGCCTTGACGATGGTGATGTGATAATCATGCGCGACCTTGCGCACCGCCTCCAGAACACGGTCGGCAGCGCCCTCGTAGCGGCGGCTGATCAAAGCGGGATAGGCATCGAACTGCGCCTCGCGTTCCTGCTGCGTCACCAGATGGCGCGGCGGCAGCCACAGCTGCCGCGCATCCGGTGTTGCCAGCCATTCCGGCGGATCGTTGAGATCGGTCGAAATCTCGTAGATATGCGGCCGGGTCCAGTAGCGCTCGGCACCGAAGCCGAAAATGGCAAGCGGCAGGGCGGCATAGATGAGAGCCTTGACGGCGGAGACGCCGCCGATGGCGGCACTCTGCCAAAGCTGAGCAAGGCCGACCAGCGCAAGCAGCACCGCCAGAATGGCACAGCCGGCGGAAATCAGGAGCAGCAGAACGAAGTAAGGCGTTTCCAGCGGCGCGAAGCGATGGCCGATCAGGGTCACCCCGCAGAGCACCAAGGCAAACGAAGCAATCAGACGCGCGGCGCGGGCGGCATGTGAAACGGGACGGTCGAAGCGAATGGTCATCAAGGGCTCGTCGGCGCGTCGGATCGGAAGCCGGACGCACCGAATCCCAAAATACGACCTATGTTTAGATCAAGAAACGGCGAAAATAAATCGAATGTCACGGCACCAACACGCAATGTTCTCTCGAGGCTGAAACCAGTAACGCCTAAAGCGCGTCGCGATCTCTGAGATTCGCTCCTCGCGCTTTAGGCCCTCGTTTCTTCGCATGACGTTATCGCAAAACCGCTACGCACTTTTGCGCGCCATGCTTTAGACCAAAAACGTGAGCGCTTGCTTAAATTCCTAAAAAAGGCCATTCTTTAGCGTTTTATCGAGGCTTCGAAAGGACTTGATGAGATGGAACCGATGCTTTCTCAAGACGTCGCTGCCAAGGCACTGCCGGGCGCGGCAATTGCCGGAGCCGATACGAGCGACCCGATTCTGCCGTTGGAACTCCTGGAGCTGGAGCTTTCGCTCGAAGGTTTTTCCGGCGGGGAACCGGGCTTTTGCGAGGCCGTGCGGCACGCCGCCTCGGCGGTGCACGGCGATTTCCTCTTCGATCTCCCCGCAGCAGGACTGATCTCCGATTGCCGGAGGCTGGCCGTCATCCGGATTCCCGAAAGCGATGCGACGATGCGCACGCTCTTTGCCGCGCTGGACGAGGATGGCGCGGAAATCCGTTTGCTGCAGCCGGACGAAGAGACCGAACACCTGTTACGTTTCGCCGATGCCTTCGTCGATCTCTTGCAAAGGCTGCCGGCAAAGCCCAAGGAAGCAGCGTAAGCTATCCGGCCTACGGTGCAATACGCCTTTCGCGCCATGCCGCGCGGCACTATAGTTCGTGCCTGCACATCAGCATCCAGGACACAAAGTCATGCGTATCGCCGCCTCCATCCTTTCCCTCCTCACCATCACGCTTGCGCTCTCCTCCTGCCAGACTGCCGAGGAAATACGCGCGGCTGACGAGGCGAGATGCAGTGGCTACGGCTTCAGGCCAGGCACCCAAAACTTCGCTAATTGCCTGATGAATCAGGATCTTAGCCGGCGGGCGGACCAGCGGGCTTTCATGGAAAGCAACGATGATTTCTTCTGGGGTCCGACAATCGTGGTCGGCGGCCCGGGATATCACCGTGGCTACTGGCGCCGCTGACCTCAAGAAAATCAGGCTCGCCCTTTGATTGCCGCCTGGGCTGCGGCTAACCGCGCGATCGGCACGCGGAAGGGGGAACAGGACACGTAGTCCAGCCCGATATCCTCGCAGAAATGGATCGAGGCGGGATCGCCGCCATGCTCACCGCAGATACCGAGCTTCATGTCGTTGCGCGTGCGGCGGCCACGCTCCGACGCGATGCGGATGAGCTCGCCGACCCCATCGAAATCGAGCGAGATGAAAGGATCGTGCTCGATGATGCCCTTGCGCTGATATGTCGGGATGAAGGCGGCAGCGTCATCGCGCGACATGCCGAATGTCGTCTGCGTCAGGTCGTTCGTGCCGAAAGAGAAGAATTCGGCCGCTTCGGCGATGATATGAGCCCGCAAGGCCGCGCGCGGCAGTTCGATCATCGTGCCGACGAGATAGTCGATCTTCATCTTCGCCTCAGTCATGACGGCACGCGCCACCTCGTCGATGCGAGCCTTGACGTAATCCAGCTCCGAGCGCAAGCCAACGAGCGGCACCATGATTTCGGGCACGACCGCCGCCCCTGTCTCGCGTGCGGCAAGGACCGCCGCCTCGAAGATCGCGCGGGCCTGCATTTCGACGATCTCCGGATAGGAAATCGCCAGGCGGCAGCCGCGATGGCCAAGCATGGGATTGAACTCGTGCAGTGCATCCACCCGCTGGCGCAGCGCGGAGGGCTCCATGCCCATGATCCCGGCCACTTCGGCGATTTCCTCATCCGTCTTCGGCAGGAATTCGTGCAGCGGCGGATCGAGCAGGCGGATCGTCACCGGCAAACCGTGCATGATGGTGAACAAGCCGGTGAAATCGAGCCGCTGCATCGGCATGAGCTTGGCAAGGGCTGCTCGGCGGCCCGCTTCATCCTCCGCAAGGATCATCTCTCGCATCACATGGATGCGATCGCCCTCGAAGAACATATGCTCTGTACGGCAAAGGCCGATACCTTCGGCGCCGAAGGAACGAGCCGCACGGGCGTCGGCAGGCGTGTCGGCATTGGTGCGCACAGTCATGCGGCGCGAACGGTCCGCCCAGGCCATGATACGCCCGAAATCGCCTGACAATTCCGGCTGGATCATCGGCACTTCGCCCTTGAGGACCTGGCCGGTAGAGCCGTCGATCGTGACGATATCGCCCCTCTTCAAGATGACGCCAATGCCGATCAGCTTTTCATTGCGCATGTCGATGCGCATGGTTCCGGCGCCGACGACGCAGGGAATGCCCATGCCGCGGGCAACGACGGCCGCATGGCTGGTCATGCCGCCGCGGGTGGTCAGGATCGCCTCGGCGGCATGCATGCCGTGAATGTCTTCCGGGCTCGTTTCGATGCGCACGAGAATGGCTTTGCGGCCCTCTTCTTCGGCAATGATCGCCTCTTCGGCGGTGAAGACGATTTCGCCCGTCGCAGCACCCGGCGATGCGGGCAGGCCGGAACCGATCACCTCGCGCCGGACGCGCGGGTCTATCGTCGGATGCAAAAGCTGGTCCAGCGACGTCGGATCGATGCGGGAAACAGCTTCGTGTTCGGTAATCAGCCCCTCGTCGACCATGTCGACGGCGATCTTCATCGCCGCCTTGGTGGTTCGCTTGGCATTGCGGGTCTGCAGCATCCAAAGCTTGCCGCGCTCGATGGTGAACTCCAGATCCTGCACGTCGCGGTAATGCGCTTCCAGCTGTGCGCAGATGCTGCGGAACTCGGCAAAGGCTTCAGGCATCAGCTTTTCCATCGACGGCTTATCGTAGCCGGAGGCGATGCGGGCGATTTCGGTAATGCTTTGCGGCGTGCGGATGCCGGCAACGACATCCTCCCCCTGCGCATTGACGAGGAATTCGCCGTAAAGCTCTTTTTCCCCAGTCGATGGATTGCGTGTAAAGGCAACGCCTGTCGCGGACGAATTGCCGAGATTGCCGAACACCATCGCCTGAATGTTGACGGCGGTTCCCCACGCCTCGGGAATATTGTGCAATTGGCGATAGGTGACGGCGCGGGCGTTCATCCAGCTGGCAAAAACGGCACCGACGGCGCCCCAGAGCTGAACCTCCGGCTCCTGCGGGAAAGCTTCGCCCAATTCTTCCTCGATGACGCTCTTGTAGATCGAGACGACGTGCTGCCATTCGACGGCGGTGAGATCGGTATCGAACTCATGGCCGAACCGCGCCTTTTCATCCTCGAGGATCTCTTCGAAGACTTCGTTGTCGAGACCCATGACGACATCGGCATACATCTGGATGAAGCGGCGGTAGCTGTCCCAGGCAAACCGTGCGTCGCCGGCATCGTGGCCAAGTGCCTGCACCGTAGCGTCGTTGAGGCCGAGATTGAGGACGGTATCCATCATGCCCGGCATCGAGGCGCGGCCGCCGGAACGCACGGATACCAGTAGCGGTCGTTCTGTATCGCCGAACTTGCGTCCGGTGACGGCCTCCATCCGCTGGAGACCTCGCATGACCTGCGGCTTCAGCTCTTCAGGGATTTTGCGCCCGTTCTTGTAATAGAAGGTGCAGACTTCGCTGACGATCGTCAGGCCCGGCGGAACCGGCAGGCCGAGATTGCACATTTCCGCAAGATTAGCGCCCTTACCGCCGAGCCGTTCAAAATCGCCGGCGCCCCCCTCGGCCTTGCCGTCGCCGAATGTGTAGACCCAATTCGTCATCGTCTCCGTCCAACTCCTCCGGTTGAACTTAATTCACTGCAGCACAAATGAAAATCGACAAATACGGCAAAATGTTGCACTGCACAATAAATATGACCTGAATGCTCCCGATTTCAATCGATTGATCGAAATCGGGAGCTTCCGGAGCATCCATAGCAACTAATGAGGGTAGCCCTGCGGCTCGCGCTGGGCCAGAATCTTGTCGATGCGCATGCCGTCGAGATCGACAATCTCAAAATGCCATTCGCCGAAGGAGAAGCTTTCGCCCACCTCGGGCAGATGGCCGAGCTGGTAGAGGGCAAAGCCCGCGAGCGTATGGAAATTGACCTCTTCCTCGCTGAAGCGCAGGCCCAGGCGCGCGAAGGCATCATAGACGGGCATCATGCCTTCCATCAGCAGCGATCCGTCGGCGCGCTCGACGACATCGGGCGTGTCGTTGTCCATATCGGGCAGATCGCCGGCGATCGCTTCCAGCAGATCCGTCTGGGTGACGATGCCTTCCAGACTGCCATATTCGTCGATGACCATGGCGAGGCGGACCGGCGCGCGCTTGAAGTTTTCCAGCACCTTGAACACGGCCGTGGATTCGTGAACGACCAGCGGCTGGCGGATGACGGCCATCGGGTTCAGAGGTTCGCCGTTCAGAAGCTGGTCGAGCAGATCCTTCTTCAGGATCATGCCGATCGGCTCGTCGATAGAGCCGCGTCCGACGAGAAGCTGCTCGAAACGGCTTTCGCGAATGGTCTTCTGCACTTCCTCCGGCGGATCGTCGGCATCGATCCATTCGACCTCGAGCCGCGGCGTCATGATGTCAGAGACATCGCGGTCGCCGATATTGAAGACGCGCTCGACCAGATCCTGCTGCGCCTGTTCCAACAGGCCGGCCTCCTGGCTTTCAGCGATCAGGAGCTTGATCTCGGCTGGCGAATGCAACGAACCCTCGCCGGCACCAGGGCGCAGACCGAAAAGGCGGAGCACGAGATTGCCGAGACCGTTGAGCACGGTGATGGCCGGACGCAGCAGGAAAAGAAACAGTCCGAGCGGGCGCACGACGCCGAGCGCGGTGCCTTCGCTGCGCTGCAATGCCAGGCTCTTCGGCGCAAGCTCGCCAAGCACGATATGAAGCGCGGTGATGATGATGAAGGAAATGGCGACGGCGATCGCGTGCGATCCGGCCGCGGCCCATGTTCCGGGGAGAAAATCGAGCAGCGGCTCCAGCAGATGAGCAAGGGCCGGTTCGCCGACCCAACCAAGGGCGAGCGAAGAAATCGTGATGCCGAGCTGCGTGGCCGCCAGGTTGGCGTCGAGATTATCGACCGCCTTCTGCAGCGCCTTGGCGTTCATGCGCCCTTCGGCAACGAGCTCCGTCACACGGCTGCGGCGAACGGAAACCAGGGAGAACTCGGCCGCAACGAAAAAGCCGTTGGCAGCGACGAGGAGCAATACGGCAAGTATTCCGAGAACATCGAAAATACCGCCAGTCGAGTCAGACATACGTCCCTTCCGGGCGGATCAGCGCCCATGTTGTTGATCGAAAAACAAAACTAGCACGCTTTCATGATGCGCGGCAGCCGACGCAACAATTTCTTGTCGAAACGGGAACAGTTTTCTCAATCCAGGCGTGGAACGGCACTCAAGCGATTTCGCGCAGCCGTTCGGCGGTCTGCAGATCGACGGAGACGAGTTGCGAGACGCCCTGCTCCGCCATGGTGACGCCGAAGAGGCGATCCATGCGGGCCATGGTGATGGGATTGTGGGTGATGACCACGAAGCGTGTCTCCGTGGAGGCCGCCATCTCGTCCATGAGGTTGCAGTAGCGCTCGACATTGTGGTCGTCGAGCGGCGCATCCACTTCGTCCAGAACGCAGATCGGCGCGGGATTGGTGAGGAACACCGCGAAGATCAGTGCCATGGCCGTCAGCGCCTGCTCGCCGCCGGAAAGCAGCGTCATGGTCTGCGGCTTCTTGCCTGGCGGACGGGCGAGAATTTCGAGACCTGCCTCCAGCGGGTCGTCCGACTCGATGAGCTGCAGTTCGGCCGTGCCGCCGCCGAAAAGATGAGTGAACAGCCGCTGGAACTGCGCATTGACGATGTCGAAGGCGACGATCAGACGTTCGCGGCCCTCGCGGTTGAGGCTCTGGATCGCGCCGCGCAGCTTCCGGATGGCGTCGATGACGTCATCGCGCTCCTTGATCAGCGCCTGCAGCCGCTCCGTTAGCTCCTTGCTCTCCTCCTCGGCGCGCAGGTTGACGGCACCGAGGCGCTCGCGTTCGATCTTCAGGCGCTCCAGCTCGCGCTCGACCTCGCGGAGGTCAGGCATGTTTTGCGATGCTGAAAGGCCGGTCAGGCGCATGGCTTCATGCGGCTCGACATTCAGGGACTGGCGTATGCGCAATTCGCTTTCCTGCCGACGCTCACGCGCCGAGACCAGCCGCTCCTCGACACGGCCGCGCTTTTCCCGGCTTTCGGCAAGCTCGGAGAGTGCCGTCGCCGCATGGCGATCGGCTTCGCGCTGGATGCCTTCGGCTTCGGCAAGGCGATCGGCGGCCTGGCGGCGGCCATCCTCGGCCTTCTGCAACTCGTTCATCAAGGCGCGACGCTTGTCGTCGAACTCATCGGGTGCCAAATCGAGTTCGGCCGCCTCCTCGCGCGCTTCCTCTTCACGGTCGCGCAGCGTCTGAATGTGCTCGTCGGCGCTGGCCGCACGCTGGCGCCAGGTGTCGCGCTCCTGGCGGATCGCAAGGATACGACGTTGCCGGGCCTCGTTTTCGCGATTCAGACCCTCATGGCGGGCGCGGGCTTCGGCCAGAACGCCGCGATCCGTCGCAACTTCGGCCTGCTGGTCACGCAGTTTCAGGTCGATGGCGTCGAGGTTCGGCGCATCCTCCAGCTCGATGCGGGCATTTTCATCCTGCATGGCCACATCTTCCAACTGCTCCTGCAGGCGGCTGACGGCCTCGACGATCACGTCGCGACGGCGGATGAGGTCGCCCGAAGCACGTTCCGCGGCGGCAAGCGCTTCGCGCGCCTCGGCCAGATGCCGGGCGGCAAGGCGGCTGGCGTCGCGGGCGGTCGCCAAACGGCCCTCTTCACCCCGGATCGCATCGGCGGCGGCCGAAAGGCGCTCTTCGGCCTCGACAAGCACATCGCGGGCGAGCTCGGCTTCGGCCTCCAGCTCGGAAAGGCGATTCTTCTGGGCGAGCCGCAAGGCAGCCGCACTCGGCGCATCTGCGCCGGTGACGTGACCGTCCCAGCGGAACACGGCGCCATCCCTGGTCACCAGCCGCTGTCCCGGCTTCAGCTCGGGCATGAGCCGCAGCGCATCTTCCACCGAGACAATGCCGATCTGGCGCAGACGGCGCGTCAGTGCCGCCGGCGCGCCGACATGGGTAATCAGCGGCGCGGCACCTTCCGGCAAGGCCGGATCGTTGGCACCGCTGCCATTGTCCGACCAATAGACGGGTGCCTCGGAATTGAGCGAGGATTCCAGATCATCGCCAAGTGCTGCGCCAAGCGCCGTTTCGAAGCCACGGTCGACACGCAGCTCTTCGGCAACAGGCGAAAAGGCACCGGACGTATCGCCCGCCGCCAACATCTTGGAAATGGTCCGCGCCTCGGTTTCCAGCGCATTCAGACGCGCCCGCGCCTGCTCCACCGGGCCACGCGACAGCGCCTCGGTTTCGCGCGCCTTGGCAAGAACGGCTTCGACGCGCTGGATCTCGCCTTCCGCATCCGCGACGACGTTTTCCGCCGCCTCGACCATGTCACGCTTTTCGCTCGGGTCCGGCAGATCGGCCATCTTTTCGTCGATAGCGGCAAGCTCGCGGTTCGCTTCATCGGCCTGACGTTCCAGCCGCATCTTGCGATCGGCCAGATCACGGATGGCGCGCTCCAGCTGGTTGCGGGCGGCAGCGGCTTCGGCCCGTTCTGCGGTCAGAACAGTAAAAATCCGCTCGCTGTCGGCGAGCTTTGTGGCCGCCTCTTCGAAGGCTAAGCGCGTTTCCTCGGCGAGCCTGCCGGAATCGGCAAGAATATCGGCGAGATCGGCTTCTTCGTCGTCGAGCTTTGTCAGAATAGTGGCATTGTCGGCGACAAGTCGCTGCTCGCGGCTGATATCCTCTGCCAATTGCGCCAGGCGACGGATCAATTCGTCCCGGCGGCGCAGGATGCGGTTGACATCCTCCTCCAGCTGAGAGCGAGCGATCTGCAGACGCTGCAGGGCAGCGGCGGCCTTTGCCTCATCCTCGCGCAGCTCCGGCAGCTTGAAGCTGGCGATGCCCTGCGCCTTTGCCGCCTCCATCTGGATCTGCGCCTTTTCGGCGACAAGCACGGTTGCCTGGTTGAGCGCGCTATCGGCCTCGGCCTCGGCTTCCTTGGCCTGCACCCAGCGGATATGCAGCAGCATGGCCTCACGGGCCCGAATCTCGGCCGAGAGCGTCTTGAAACGGTTGGCCTGCCGCGCCTGGCGCTTCAGGCTTTCGATCTGGCTTTCGAGCTGCGATGTCACGTCATCCAGTCGCTCGAGATTGCTTTCCGCGGCGCGCAGGCGCAGCTCGGCTTCATGCCGGCGCGAATGCAGGCCGGAAATGCCCGCCGCCTCTTCCAAAAGCTGCCGCCTCGCCTGGGGCTTTGCCTGGATCAGCTCACCGATACGCCCCTGCCCGACCATGGAAGGTGAACGCGCGCCGGTGGAGGCATCGGCAAACAGCAGCTGCACATCCTTGGCACGCGCTTCCTTGCCGTTGATACGATAGACCGAGCCCTGTTCGCGCTCGATACGGCGCGTCACCTGGATTTCGTCGCTGTCGTTGAAAGCGGCGGGCGCGGTGCGGTCGCTATTGTCGAGGTAGAGGCCGACTTCGGCGGTGTTGCGGGCCGGGCGGTTGCCGGATCCGGAAAAGATCACGTCGTCCATGCCGGAGGCGCGCATGTTCTTGTAGGAGTTCTCGCCCATGACCCAGCGCAGCGCTTCGACAAGATTGGACTTGCCGCAGCCGTTCGGGCCGACGACGCCGGTCAAGCCGCGCTCGATGACGAATTCCGCCGGTTCGACGAAGGATTTGAAGCCGACAAGTCTCAGTCTGTTGAACTTCATAGGCGGTGCCCTCTTCTCCCCTGCGAGGAGAAGGCCGTCCACGATGCCGGCATCGGGAGCGTGATCGCTCCAAACTCGAATTTAAAAGAGGCACTCACAGGCGCGCGACCTCGACCGCCCGCCTGTAATCGAAAAAGGCGCGGATCAGAGCAGGCTGTCGATAAGCTTCGACATGGCAGCAACAGACATGTCCCCTGCATAGCGCTTGCCATTGATCAGGAAGGTCGGCGTGGCATTGACGCCGAAATCCTTGGCTGCGCGTTCCCGTACGGAATTGACATCATCCAGAAGCTTCTGGTTCGTCAAGCATTTCGTGAAGCTATCCTCAGTAAAACCAGCGAGTTTCGACATCTGGAGCAGTGCGGCGCGGCCGTCGACATCCGGAGAGGCCCAGGCGATCTGCTGCTTGAACAGCATTTCGACCATCGGCATGTACTGTTCCTGCGGAGCGCAGCGGGCCAGCATGAAGGCTGCGGCAGCGCGCGGATCGAACGGGAATTCGCGGATGATGAAGCGAACCTTGCCGGTATCGACGTATTTCTGCTTGATCGTGTCGAAAGTCGTAACGGCAAAATGCGCGCAGTGCGGGCAGGTCAGCGACATGTATTCGACGATCTTGACAGGCGCATCTTCCTTGCCGAGCGCGATCTCCGGCAGCGGACCGGGCTTCAGCACTTCGTTCATGTCGACATTGCCGTCAGACGGCGGCACTTCGTCTTCTGCAGTTGCGGCGGATGCGGTGCCGGCAACGGCAGAGAACGCCACGGAGAGGGCTGCAACGGCAGAGCCGCCCAGCAGATGGCGTTTGGTCAAGAGCATGTCGGACATCGGCATAGAGTCACCCGTCGTTGAAAGAGGTCTTCGAATGTTTCATGCGATATAACGGCAGCTTGCCGCTAACAAGGCACGGTTGGCCAACTTTCTTCAAAGAATTGTGACCTGGCAAAGACAAAAAGCTAAAATTGTTGTCGGAATCCGTGCGGATGTATTCAAATTCAGTGTTCATCGAGCAAGGTCGATGGGATATTTTGACCGGCATAAAAGAGACGTAGAATAACGACCTCCTCGTTCTTTATATGATGAGCGGCGGTAACCCGCCGCTCAAACACCATAATGCGAACACCCGGACCTAAACTCTCGCGTTGGGGTCCTCGGGTGGCCATTGTTTTAAGTGTTTCGCACTGCTCTCGAAGCCTTCGGATAAACGACAATGCGCGGCCCGCACTGTCTTTCGCAATGAACTCATAGATGCCAATAACGTCTTCTTCGGCAAGAGCGCTGAAAGAGACCTTATATGTCACGACCCGCGGCTTTCATTCGTTCGGCATGAATTCTTTCAACTTTATCAAAAACTTCGTCCGCATCTTTGCTAGGTCGCGGATCATCAAGAGCTTCCTGGATCTTTGCACGCATTATTTGATTGATGACTTCTTCTTCACGGTCCAATGCCCTCAAAGCAGCGCGCAGAACCTCACTGGCTGAGTCGTATGCTCCGGATTCCAATCGGGCATCCACACCACGCTGCTGGTTACCCAGTGTAACCGTGATCGGCTTGCTGCTTCGCATATCCAGCTCCTCGTAAATCTCGCCCGAGTATGACAGTGTAATCAACAGAAAAGCAAGCCTGGATTATTTCCTATCGCCGCTTCCAGGCCATGGCCGTGCCAAGACGCTGCACGGCGGCCCTGATCTTCTCATCCTCGATACCGTCCATCATGTCAGCCAGCTTGCGCGCCGCCTCGCCCTTCAAGGGCGGCGGCGTGCGGGAGCGTTTGGAGGCGACCGAGACCGGCTTCTGCACGATGCGGATCTGATTGACGGCATAGAAACCGAAGAAGCTGTTGATGCGCTGGATGAGTTCGCCTTGCGCATGGGTCAGGAAGAGTGCGCGGGCCCCCTCGCAGGCGATCGTCAGCACGCCGGGCTGATAACGGTCATCCATGCCGGGGCTGGTTCGCTTTGCCCAGGCGATCTTCTCCGGCCGCGTGCAATCGGCAAAGTCCTCACCGGCGATTTCGTCCCAGCAGCCAAGCAGCGTCGTGTTGATGCCGGCGCGCTTTGCCAGCACCGGATCGACGATGCCGTTGGTCAGCTCGGATATCTGCTTTTCGCCTTTTCGGGGATAACTCATCTCAATCGGCTTCCGGTGCATGCTTTGTGCATCGCGGACCTTGATCGTCCGACGCAGCTTGGCCAAGTATAGAGCACTTCCCCTCAACGCGGCAAATCATGACCACGACTTTAGAATCCCCCACGGCCGCACGCCTGCTTGCCTGGTACGACCGACATCACCGCGACCTGCCCTGGCGGGTCTCGCCGCCGATGGCCGCGCGCGGCGTCAAGCCCGACCCCTATCGCATCTGGCTGTCGGAAGTGATGTTGCAGCAGACAACCGTGCCGGCGGTCAAATCCTATTTCGCGAAGTTCCTGGAGCGCTGGCCCACGGTCGATGATCTCGCCGCCGCTGCGAATGAAGACGTCATGGCGGCGTGGGCGGGGCTCGGCTACTACGCTCGCGCCCGCAACCTGAAGAAATGCGCCGAAGCGGTTGCAGCCGATCATGGCGGCCGCTTTCCAGACACCGAGGAAGGGCTGCGGGCGCTTCCCGGCATCGGCGATTATACATCTGCCGCCGTCGCCGCCATCGCCTTCAATCGCCAGGCGGCCGTGATGGACGGCAATGTCGAGCGCGTCATTTCCCGCCTCTATGCGATTTCGGCGCCGCTGCCCGGCGCCAAGCCGCTGATGAAGCAGAAGGTAGCGCTGCTGACGCCGGCGGACCGACCAGGCGATTTCGCCCAGGCGATGATGGATCTCGGTGCGACGATCTGCACGCCGAAGCGTCCGGTCTGCTCGCTCTGTCCCTTCAACGGCGCCTGTCAGGCGCTGGCCGGGCATGATCCCGAACGTTTCCCGGTCAAGGCAGCCAAGAAGGAGAAGCCGGTGCGCCAGGGTGCGGCCTTCGTCGCCGTCAATGACGAGGGGGAAATCTTCCTGCGCCGTCGCATTGAAAGCGGGCTGCTCGGCGGCATGACCGAGGTTCCAACGACCGGCTGGACGGCACGCATCGATGGCGAGACCGGAATTGAGGCCGCCCCCTTTCCAGCCGATTGGCAGTCGGCGGGCATGGTGATACATGTCTTCACCCATTTCGAACTGCGGCTGTCGATCTGGCGCGCGAGGTCCGTCTCATACGCGGACAACCATGACGGATGGTGGGCGCCGGTTACAAATCTTGAAGAGCAGGCACTCCCGACAGTCATGAAAAAAGCGATCACGCAGGCTATTCCCAACGCGTTCGCAAAAATGCCTTTAGAGCAAAAATCAGGAATTCATTCATGACGACGGAAATACGGCATATCGTTTTCGATATCGGCAAGGTTCTGCTGCATTACGATCCCAGCCTCCCCTATAGCCGCATCATTCCCGACGATGCCGAGCGCGAATGGTTTTTCACCAATGTGTGCACCAGCGACTGGAACATCGAGCAGGATCGCGGCCGCACATGGAGCGATGCCGAGGCGCTGCTGATCGCCGACCATCCGGAGCGCGAGGAACAGATCCGTGCCTTCCGCCAATATTGGCACGAGATGGTTCCGCATGCCTATGACGACAGCGTCGCCATTCTGGAACAGCTCATCGCGGAAGGCCGCGACGTCACCATGCTGACCAATTTCGCCTCGGACACCTTTCGCGAAGCGCAGGAGCGCTATCCCTTTCTCAAGAAGCCGCGCGGCGTGACAGTTTCCGGCGATATAGGCCTGATCAAGCCGGATGTGGCGATTTATGATACCCACGCCAAGAGCTTCGATCTCGATCCGGCCTCGACGATCTTCATCGATGATTCCTATCCGAATGTCGAAGGCGCGCGCGCTGCCGGCTGGCATGCAGTTCACTTCACCGGCGCCGAGAAGCTGCGCAGCGATCTCGCCGCCTATGGCATAAAGGTTTGAGCCGATGATCTTCGACCCTGCAGAGCGCATCGATCTGTTCCATGATGCAATCAATCGCCTCGACTATGAGGCGATCGAGAACTTCTTCGCCGAGGATGCCACCTATGTTTCGAACGGCGTCGGCAGCCTTGCCGGCCGCGCGGCGATCATGGAAGCCTTCCGCGGCTATTTCGATACCTATCCTGATCAGACGGCATCGAATTCTCTCGTGGAAACGCTGACGCCCCTGTCAGGCCGCGCCGTTTGGTCGGTCCGCGCCACCAACAGCAAGACGGGCAAGCCGCTGATCCGCGAAGGAGAGGAAACGATCACCTTCGATGAGAATGGCCGCGTCGTGCGCGTCGACGTCACGGATTATCAGGACTTCTAAAATCTGAAACTAAAGACGCGCAGGGCCTTGCCGGATAGATCGTCCGGCAAGGCCCTGCGCATTTCACCTTCTTCCCTGACTGGAGGTACACGGCGGAAGAAGGCGGATATGTTTGCGGGAAATGGCTGAAGCTACTCAACCTTGGCCAGATCGCTGCGGATAATGGCTCTCAGTTCGTCGATCGGACGCAGGGAACGGCCATCGTCGAAATGCCAGAACATCCACCCATTGCATGCATCAAGGCCCTGGACTTTCGCGCCAAGGCGATGAATGGAGCCGGCCTCGCCACCCGAGGCAACCGTGCCGTCGGCGCGAACGATGGCGCTGTAGCGGCGCTTGGCATCGGTCAGCACCTGGCCGGGCTTGATGAGACCGCTCTCGATGAGCACGTTGAACGCAACGCGCACTTCCGCCTTCTTGCCGGTCATCACAGTCAGTTCCGCCTTGCCGAGAGGCTCGACGGCCGCGATACGGGCGCTTGCCGCGTCGATATAATCCTGCTCGCGCTCGATGCCGACGAAGTGGCGGCCGAGACGCTTGGCAACGGCGCCCGTCGTGCCCGATCCGAAGAAGGGATCGAGAATGATGTCGCCGGGCTTCGACGAGGCCATGATGACACGGGCCAGCAGCGCTTCCGGCTTCTGCGTCGGATGCACCTTCTTGCCGTCATCGCCCTTCAGCCGCTCATTGCCATTGCAGATCGGGAACAGCCAGTCCGAGCGCATCTGCACATCGTCATTGGCGGCCTTCATGGCATCGTAGTTGAAGGTATAGCCCTTCGCCTTGGCGTTCGGACTCGCCCAGATCATCGTCTCATGGGCATTCTGGAAACGGCGGCCCTTGAAATTCGGCATCGGGTTGGTCTTGCGCCAGACGATGTCGTTGAGGATCCAGAAGTTCAGATCCTGGAGGGTCGCGCCAACGCGGAAGATATTGTGATAGGAGCCGATAACCCAGATCGTGCCCGTCGGCTTCAGCACGCGGCGGCAGGCGAGCAGCCAGGCGCGGGTGAAGGCATCATAGGCTTCGAAGGAGGCGAACTGGTCCCATTCGTCATCGACGGCGTCGACCAGCGACTGGTCCGGACGATGCAGCGTGCCGCCGAGCTGGAGATTATACGGCGGGTCGGCGAAGATGACGTCGACGGATTGATTGGGCAGTGCCTCAAGAGCGGCCACGCAATCGCCCTTGATGATCGTGTCGATCCAGGAACCCGGGGTTGCGGAGGTCCTGAGGTCGGCAAGCGGGAAAACTGACGCCATGTGATACTCGCTGTTACACTTACTCGGTGCTCTTAACTGAGTGTTATGGTTACCTAACTTGGTTACCAAAGACTAAAGCGGCGTCATATTTTCTGCATTCCCGACGAAGCCGCCGAGAATGCAGGCCTCGTCAAAAGGCGCTATCGCGTTGAAAGCCCTAGATTATCGTGCACTGCGTGGCTGTCGTCGGGCGCTTCTGCGCGTTCGCTCATCCCATAATCGCGAAGCACCTGCGCGACACGCAAACGATAGTCGGCAAAGACCGTCTTGCGACCCGCTTTCTGGGCGGCACGATGTGCCTCGCGGTTTCGCCATTGGCGAACGGCCGCCTCGTCGCGCCAAAAGGACAGCGACAGGAATTTACCTGGCTGGCTCAGGCTTTCGAAGCGCTCGATCGAGATAAAGCCGTCGATCGTTTCGAGTTCGGAGCGCAGCATTGCAGCAATGTCCAGATAGTGCTGACGCTCGTCGGGATGGGGAATGACTTCAAAAATGACTGCGATCATGGCGATACCCTCGGAGCGTGCGGCAACGAGACATTCTTCAGGAAAATGCGGTCTTCCTGCAAGATGAAGCGCTCGCGGCGGGCAAAATCGAGATTGGCCTGCGCCAGCGGATCGGCGGCGAGGCTCTTGCGATAGGCTTCGTAGGCGGCGAGATTTTCGATGTTGTAGATGCCGTAGGCCGTCGTCAGCGAGCCCTCGTGCGGGGCGAAATAGCCGATCAGGTCCGCGCCGTTGCGCGGGATGACCTGGCCCCAGGCCTTGCCATATTCCGCGAAGGCGTCCTGCTTGAACGGATCGATCTGATAGCGGATGAAACAGGTAATCATTGGCTTTCTCCTTTGCTGATGGGAGTGTTTTCGCACATTGCAGGACGGAGATAGTTCGGTTACGATCGAAGTATGAAAGAAGGTCCAGACATAGCACAGATCGGCTCGCTGATCGGCGATCCCGCGCGAGCGAATATTTTGACGGCGCTTATGGGCGGCCGGGCGTTGACGGCAACGGAACTGGCAGCGGCTGCCGGCGTGACGCTGCAGACCGCGAGCGCTCATCTTTCCAAGCTCGAAGCGGGCGGCCTGCTGGTACAGCGCAAGCAGGGCCGCCATCGCTATTTCACGCTGGCCGACGATCGCGTCGGCAAACTGCTTGAGAGCATCATGGGCTTTGCCGCAAGCCGCGGCCATCTGCGCCATCGTCCCGGCCCGAAGGAGCCGGCGCTGCGCAAGGCGCGCATCTGCTACGATCATCTGGCCGGCGACTATGGCGTGCGCATGCTCGACAGCCTGATCGAGGCCGGGTCGATATCCGCCGTGGGCGAAGGTCTGAGCCTGACAGCCGACGGCGAGAGGCATCTGGGGTCGATCGGCATCGATGTCTCCGGGCTGCGCTCGAGCCGCCGTCCGCTTTGCCGATCCTGCCTGGATTGGAGCGAGCGGCGTGCGCATCTCGCCGGTAGCCTCGGCAAAGCACTGCTTTCGAATTTCCTCGACAAGGGATGGGCGCGGCGCACCGAAAACAGCCGCTCGATCTTCTTCACGCCAGAAGGCGAGCGCCGATTTCTGGCGCTCTTTCCACTTGAATTAAGCGAGAGCACCTCGCAGCCGGAGCTGGATAACACGCCTTAGGCTGCCTTGATCAGGACACCACTGAAATTGTTTGCAGCAATACGGCTGCAGAGCTCACCCCATTCGCAGCCGAGGCAGGCGTGACGGATTTCACCGCTGGCGAAATTACGGCGGAGCTTGGAAAGCAGCCTGGCATCCGGCACCAACACGGTTCCGGGGCCGATCTCCTCGCCCAGCAATGCCGCGATATCGGCAAGAGCAGCCGCGTCCCGCTCGATGACCGAGGTCTTGAAGCAATGCGGCTCCTCCCCGTTCAGGAGGGGCGCGCAGATGTCATCGGGGCCTGAGACCAGTTTGATCTCCTCCCCATCCGACAGCCGCTCGGCGATGCGGCGATAATTGTCGGTGAAGGCTGAAGTATAGCCTTCACCGACGAAGGTCAGCATGCAGAGCAGATGGTGGGCGCGAAGCCTGACGGTCAATTCAGACGCGCCTTGCCGCCATAGACCTGGATGGTCTTCAGCACTGCAGCCGCAAGCGCCGACTTGAGCACAGCGCCGAGGATGAAGGGCGCTACGCCAAGCAGCCAGCCCTTCTCCACGCCGATCAGCGCTGCAAGCCATGCGCCGCCGATCGCCAGGCAAAGAATGTTGGCCGAGAGATGGGCGATGAAGCTGCGCACGCCGCGGTTGCCGCTCCAGCCGCGCTCGGCAAGCCAGCCGACAAGGGCTGCGATGATCGGGAAGGAGGCCAGATAACCCGCCGTCGGCCCCATGAAGGGCGCAACGCCGCCTGCCCCGCCGGCGAGCACCGGAAAGCCGATCGCGGCTTCGCCCAGCCATGCAAGAACCGTGACCGCACCAAGACGCCAGCCATAGAGAGCGCCGATCATGGTGATCGCGAATGTCTGCATGGTGATCGGCACCGGCACCATCGGAACCGAGATTCGCGATGCGAGCGCCAGGATCAGCGTTCCGGCGAGAATGAACACGGTCTTGGCAATGAGGGAACGCTGGCCAAGGCGGAGCGGATCGAAAGCGACTTCATCATGATGCTGCAACAGGGACATGGGCTCTCCTTCCAGAATTATAGATAATTTTTGATTCTCATCTATTTTATGAGAGAGATCGCGCAACCAGGCAAGTGGCAAGCGTTCGATATTTCGACTGAGCACGAAATACCATTGAAAAATAAGGGTAATAAAATCCAAGAGACGCGACTCACTAAAGCAGGGCACTGACCGTGGCGCGGCGACATCAGGGCGAAGGAAGCCCTCGTAGAGCGCCGCCTTCAAAGCGTGCTCAGCCACATATCTCAAAATTATCTATAATTTTTAGCCGACGATTGCGAAAGCGTCGCGTGTCGATCCCGAAGGCGTGCGCACCGGCGCGCGGCCGATCCATTGCACATGCTTCTGCAGGATCGCAGCAGCCTCTTCGGCCCGCCCCTGACGGAGTGCCGCCAGAATGGCGCGGTGGTCGTGATCCGTGCGCTTCTCCCAGCCGGATTGCCAGGCGGAGAAGAGAAAGCGAGCGCTCACGGCATGCAGATCGTCGATCGCCGCGAGCAGGCGTGCCATGCCGCAGGGCGCCAGGATCAGGCGATGGAAGCGCCGATTGGCTTCCTCCCAGGCATGAACGTCACCGGCGGCATCGCCGTCGCGCGTCGCCTGCTCGGCTTCGTCCAGAATGGCTGCGGTCAAATGTGGAGCCGCGTGCTTGAGCGCGAGACCTTCGAGGGCTGCGCGCATTTCCGCAACCTCGCGGACTTCTTTCAGATCGAAGGAGGCGACGCGAACGCCGCGGCGCGGCAGGCTGATCGCCAGCCCCTGCGCCTCCAGCCGCCGGAACGCCTCGCGCACGGGCACATGGCTGGTGCCGAATTCCTCGGCGATATGATCCTGCCGCAAGCGGGCATCGGGCGCGATCTCGCCGCGGATGATGCGGTCGGCAAGCACCCGGCTGATGCGGCTAGCAATGGTGTCGTCGCGCCCCTTGGCCATGGCCGATCCTTAAAGGCGGGGCCATCCGATGTCGAGCGACAAGAAACCTTCGTCACCTCTTTTGCGCATTTCGACCTTTTCGCTCACTGCAGCGCAGCCATGCCCGCCAATTGGTTGAGCTTTGCCGACATATCGTGTAAAGCCCGGCGGTCGTTTTTCAGAGCACCTCCCGAAACACCGATGGTTTCCTGGAGCGTGCCGATCCCAGCCACATCAAAGGCAGTAATTTCATGAGCAATGGTTTCGACCTCATCATTTTCGATTGCGACGGCGTTCTGGTCGATTCGGAAATCATCGCGGCGCAGGTTGAATCGAAGCTGCTGACCGATGCCGGCTATCCGATCAGCGCCGAGGAAATGGGCGAACGCTTCTCCGGCATGACGTGGCGCAACATCCTGTTCGAAGTCGAGCGCGAGGCCAGCATCCCCCTCTCTGCTTCGCTGCTCGACAAATCGGAAAAACTGCTCGACCTAGCGCTTGCCAGCGACGTTCAGGCTATATCGGGCGTGCCGCAGGCGCTGTCACGCCTGCCGATGCCGCGCTGCATCTGCTCGAACTCCAGCGCCGCGCGGCTTGAAATGATGCTGACAAAGGTCGGTTACTTCAAGCTGTTTGCTCCCAATATCTTTTCCGCCAAGGATCTCGGCGCCGACCGCGTAAAGCCCAAGCCGGACATCTTCCTGCATGGCGCCAAGCAGATGAATGTCAGCCCAGCTAATACGATCGTCGTCGAAGATTCGGTTCACGGCGTCCAGGCGGCGCGCGCTGCCGGCATGCGCGTCATCGGCTTCACCGGCGCATCGCACAGCTATCCTTCGCATGCCGACAGGCTGACCGATGCCGGTGCCGAAACCGTTGTCAGCCGCATGGCCGAGCTGCCCGGCGTCGTCATGGCACTCGCCGAATGGGATGGCGTCCTCTGAGACAATAGGCAATAGGCAATAAATGTTGCGGCTATAGTGCCGGCGGCAACAAGGACAAGGTGATCTTTTCCTACTGCCTACTGCCTACTGCCTACTGCCTACCGCCTACCGCTTGACCCCAACCTTAGTGACGCTTCTTGCGCGCCGGCTTCTCGCCCTTTGCCGGCTTCTGCGGGCCTTGATCGAAGCCGATCTGGACGATGGTGAAGCCGCCCGAGCCACCGGCAACCTGGATATCGTCATCGGTGAAAAGGAACTGCGCAGTGGTCTCGCCCGGCGGGATTTCCGCCGTGTACATAATGGTCTTGCTATAGAGCGCATTGTCGTTGTCCATGACGGCAACATGGATCGGCAGGGTTATCTTGCCGGAGCTGCCCATGGGACCGGCAACCAGGCGTCCCTGCGCTACGACGTGAATGCCGAGGCTGGTGCCGTCCGTGGTGCACTGGCGGGTCGCCTGTGCCAGCGAAGCCTGATAGATCAGCTGGTTCGGATCGTCCTTGGCGCCCTTGGCGTAGGTGCGATAGACCGAATCCTCGTCGCGGATGACAGCCTGCGGGCACTTGCCGGCGACATAGGTCTGACCGCCCGTAGGTGCAGCAGTCGTGGCTCCGGTTTGCGGCGCTACCGTTACATCCGTTGCCGGCTGTTTTTCACTGTTGCCGCCGATGCCGAGAGTGCTGCAACCCGTCAGCAATGCCAGAAGCGAAGCGGAGAAAAGACGACGCGAAACCTTGCCAAACACTATAATTCCACCCTCTCCATATATTTCATGTAATCGGCCTGCAGCCTGTCAAACGGGCCTTTTATGACACTTGGCGATGGTCTATACCAGCGACGCAGCGAAAAATCGATTGGGTAGACACCGTTTTGGCTCACTTTTCGAGATCCACACATTGCCACAAACAGACGCCACATGGCGCCGATCCCACGCGCCTTGCGCAAACGCGAAAACCACGCGGCTGATCCGACGCAAAAAGACCGGCCGCCGTCGCTTCGTTCCTCTACCCTCTCAATCGATCACTCAGGCAATTTTGCGACCAAAGGAATTCTAGACCGTGGACTACATTTCAACGCGGGGAGAAGCCCCTGCCCTTGGCTTCTGCGACGCTCTTCTGGCCGGCCTTGCTCGTGACGGCGGGCTTTATGTTCCCCGTGAATGGCCTGTCCTGACGAAGAAGGAAATCCGCGCGTTCCGCGGCAAGAGCTATCAGGATGTCGCCTTCGCCGTCCTTTCGCCCTTCACCAATGGCGAAATCCCGGCCGATGTCTTCCGCGGCATGATCGATGATGCCTACGCCACCTTCCGGCATCCGGCGGTCGCACCGCTCGTCCAGACCGGGCCGAACAGCTTCGTCATGGAGCTCTTCCACGGCACGACGCTCGCCTTCAAGGATGTCGCCATGCAGCTGCTCGCGCGGCTTATGGACTATGCGCTGGAAAAGCGCGGCCAGCGGGCGACCATCGTCGGCGCGACCTCGGGCGATACTGGCGGTGCGGCGATCGACGCCTTTGCCGGACGCGAACGCACCGATATCTTCATTCTTTTCCCGCATGGAAAAGTCTCGCCGGTGCAGCAGCGGCAAATGACCACCTCGACGGCGGCAAATGTTCACGCGCTGGCGATCAAGGGCAATTTCGACGATTGCCAAAACCTCGTCAAAGCCATGTTCAACGACGCCGCCTTCCGCGACAAGGTCAAGCTTTCCGGCGTCAATTCCATCAACTGGGCGCGAATCATGGCGCAGGTTGTCTATTATTTCACGACAGCCGTCGCCCTCGGCGGTCCGGACCGCAAAATCTCGTTCACTGTACCCACGGGCAATTTCGGCGATATTTTCGCTGGCTACGTCGCCAAGCGCATGGGCCTGCCGATCGAAAAGCTTGTTATCGCCACCAATGAAAACGATATCCTCGCCCGCATGCTGAAGACTGGCCGCTATGAAATGCGCTCAGTCAAGGCAACCACCTCGCCGTCGATGGATATCCAGATCTCCTCCAATTTCGAGCGGCTCCTGTTCGAGGCCAACGGCCGCGACGCCTCCAAGGTGCGCGCCGCCATGGAGAGCCTGAAGCAGTCGAACGGATTTTCGGTCAGCGAAGAGGCTCTGAAGTTCATCAAGAAGGACTTCCGCGCTGGCCGCGCCAGCGAGAAGCAGGTGGCCGAAACGATCCGCAAAACCCTTGCCGATACAGGCTATCTGCTCGATCCGCATACGGCAATCGGCGTCTTCATTGCGGGCAAGAACGAGCGTCCCAGCAGTCCGATGGTAACGCTTGCGACCGCCCACCCGGCAAAATTCCCCGCCGCAGTAAAATCCGCATCCGGTATTGACCCGGCGCTTCCGACGTGGCTTGCTGGTCTGATGACCAGGGAGGAGCGTTTCGACATTCTCGATCCGGAACTTAAAGCCGTCGAAAGCTTTATCGGCAGGCATATCCGGACCGGCGAATAACAGACGCGGAAAGACAAGCGATGACAGTGGAGTGCACCCGGCTAGCGTCCGGGCTGACAGTAGCGACCCAATCGATGCCACACCTCGAAAGCGTGGCACTCGGCGTTTGGATCAAGTCGGGTTCGCGCAACGAAACCGAAGCAGAACACGGTATCGCGCATCTGCTCGAGCATATGGCATTCAAGGGCACGGCGCGGCGCTCGGCCCGGCAGATCGCCGAGGAAATCGAGAATGTCGGCGGCGAAGTCAACGCCGCCACCTCGACCGAAACCACGTCCTATTATGCCCGCGTGCTGAAGGACCATGTGCCGCTCGCCGTCGATATCCTTGCCGATATCCTGACCGAGTCGGCTTTCGACGAAGAAGAGCTGGCGCGCGAAAAGCAGGTCATCCTGCAGGAAATCAATGCCGCCAACGATACGCCCGACGATGTCGTCTTCGACAAGTTTTCCGAGGTCGCCTATCGCGGCCAGACGCTCGGGCGCGCCATTCTCGGCACGCCGGAAACCGTCGTATCCTTCTCGCCGGAACAGATCCGCCATTATCTCAGCCGCAACTATACGACCGACCGCATGTTCGTCGTGGCGGCCGGCGCTGTCGACCATGAAAGCTTCGTACGCCAGGTCGAGGAGCGCTTCTCCAGCCTGCCGACAAAACCGTCCGCTCCGCCCGTTATCGAGCCGGCGCGCTATATCGGCGGCAACATTCGCGAAACGCGCGACCTGATGGATGCGCAGATCCTGCTCGGCTTCGAAGGCCGCGCCTATCACACGCGCGATTTCTATTGCTCGCAGATCCTCGCCAATATCCTCGGCGGCGGCATGTCCTCGCGGCTGTTCCAGGAAGTGCGCGAATTCCGCGGTCTCTGTTATTCGGTCTACGCCTTCCATTGGGGCTTCTCCGATACCGGCATCTTCGGCATCCATGCCGCAACCGGCGGCGAGAACCTGCCGGAGCTGCTGCCCGTCATCATCGACGAGCTGCATAAATCCTCCCATGACATTCAGCAGCAGGAAATCGAGCGAGCTCGCGCCCAGATCCGCGCACAGCTGCTGATGGGCCAGGAAAGCCCGGCCGCCCGCGCCGGCCAGGTCGCAAGGCAGATGATGCTTTATGGCCGCCCCATCCCGAACCAGGAGATGCTGGAGCGCCTGGAAGGCATCACGATCGATCGCCTGACGGATCTTGCCGGCCGGCTGTTCTTCGATACAGTACCGACGCTTTCTGCGATCGGGCCGCTGGAGCAGCTCGCGCCGATGGAGGACATCGTCACCTCGCTGTCGTCGCCGGTCCCTGCCTCCAGAAGCGCAAGCGGCTAAGGGCACGCCGCAGGCCTATGGGTGCAATTCTCGGGGGAGTGCTTGGCGGCATGCAAAAATCTGTCTTTCGGTTTCTCTCACGTCATTCGGACGCGGTTGAACTCGAAAACGACAATTATTTGCTGCGGCTGCCGCGCTATTCCGATTTCAATCAATGGCATAAGCTTCGGGCGGAAAGCCGCCGCTTTCTGGAACCCTGGGAGCCCACCTGGCGGCATGACGAGCTGACCGAAGGTGCCTATCGGGCGCGCATCATCCGTGGTAAGCAGGAATACAGCTCCGGCCAGGCCATACCGCTCTTCATTTTTCTCAGGGAAAACATGACGCTGGTTGGCGGCATCACGATCGGCTATATTCGCCGAGGTGCTGCGCAGAGCTGCATGATCGGGTATTGGATGGGCGAGCGCTACTCCGGTCAGGGCCATATGTTCGCCGCACTTCAGTTGGTTATACCCTATATCTTTTCCGGACTTGAGTTGCACCGAATTGAAGCAGCCTGTATTCCGGATAACGAGCGTAGCATGCGGCTTTTGGAAAAAGCCGGTTTCCAGCGGGAAGGTCATTTGCGCGGTTATCTTAAAATCAACGGTCAGTGGCGCGACCATGTGATGTTTTCAAGGTTGGCATCCGACACCAACCCGAACCGAAGCTTCGACCAGCGATGATCGCCGGATCGATGCAGACGTGGCCGATGGCCCGCCGGCTATGCGCCGTGATCGCAACGCTTGCTGCCGCCATGCTGCTGTTGATCGCCGGGATGGCCGATGCAGCCGAGCCCGTGAAGATCTCGCGTGACGATACTGCGCTCGACCTCACAGCGACGACCGAAATCTACACCAATCAGGGTGAAGCCTTTCAGGTTTCGACGGCTGCCGGCGCCGATGGCATCCGCCGCCGCATCGAGGTTCGCTCCTCCTCGCCCAATCATCAGGGTGACTGGGCGGTTTTCGCGCTCGCCAATGTCTCCGAAGAGCAGCTCGAGCGCGTCATCGTTGCCCCGCATTTCCGCCTTGTGAATTCAAAAGTCTTCTGGCCCGATCTCGGCTCGCAGCGCATCGTCGCGATCACGCCGAGCGAAGGTTTCGCACTCGATCGTCAGCCTAGCGACGAAGCCGATGTTTTCCGCATAACGCTGAACCCCGGCGCCGTCGTCACCTTCGTTGCCGAGCTTTCGTCGCCGAACCTGCCGCAGCTCTATCTCTGGGAACCGAACGCGTACAAGGACACGGTCAACGCCTTCACGCTCTATCGCGGCATCGTGCTCGGCATCGCCGGCCTGCTGGCGGTGTTCCTGACCATTCTTTTCGTGGTCAAGGGAACCTCGATGCTGCCGGCGACGGCCGCACTCGCCTGGGCGGTGCTCGGCTATATCTGCGTTGATTTCGGCTTCCTCGGCAAGCTCATCAGCATCACGTCCAGCGACCAGCGAATATGGCGCGCCTGCGCGGAGGTGGCGCTCGCCTCCAGCCTGGTGATCTTCCTCTTCACCTATCTCAATCTCAATCGCTGGCACGCTCACCTCGGCTATGTGACGCTCGCCTGGGTGCTCGGCCTTGCCCTGCTCTTCGGCGTGGCGATCTACGATCCGTCGATTGCGGCCGGCATCGCCCGGCTGTCGCTGGCGCTGACGGCAACGGCCGGCCTGCTGCTCATCATCTATCTCGGCTTCAGCCGATATGACCGGGCCATCTTGCTCGTGCCCGCCTGGGCGCTGATCCTCGTCTGGCTGTTCGGCGCCTGGATGACGGTCATGGGCAAGCTTGACAATGACATCATCCAGCCGGCACTCGGCGGAGGTCTCGTGCTGATCGTGCTCCTGATCGGCTTCACGGTTATGCAGCACGCCTTTGCCGGCGGTGCTTTCCAGCAAGGGCTGTTCTCCGATCTGGAGCGACAGTCCCTGGCGCTGACAGGCTCCGGCGATACCGTCTGGGATTGGGACGTGGCCCGCGACCGCGTGGTGACGACGCCCGATATCTCGGTGAAGCTCGGCCTTTCGCCCGGAACCATGCACGGCGCAGCGCGCAACTGGCTGCCGCGGCTGCATCCCGATGATCGCGACCGTTTCCGCGCTACACTCGACGTGCTTCTGGAACATCGGCGGGGCCGGCTGAACCACGAATTCCGTATTCGCGCGGAAGACGGGCATTTCCACTGGCTGTCGATCCGCGCCCGGCCAGTGCTGGGCTCCAATGGTGAGATCATTCGCTGCGTCGGTACGATCGTCGACATTACCGAGCAGAAGAATTCGATTGAGCGGCTGCTGCACGATGCCGTGCATGACAATCTCACCGGATTGCCGAACCGCCAGGTCTTCCTTGATCGTCTGCAGGCCGTTCTGACGCTGGCTTCCGATGGAAATCAATTGCGGCCGACAGTCATCGTCATCGACATCGATCGCTATAAACTCGTCAACGATACTCTTGGCTTTGCCGCTGGTGACAATATCCTGATCGCGCTGACCCGTCGCCTTCGCCGCCTGATGAAGCCGCAGGATACGCTCGCCCGTCTTTCGGGCGATCAGTTCGGCCTCATCCTCGTTTCCGAACGAGATCCCGCCAAGGTCGCAGATTTTGCCGACGCGATCAGCAAGGCGATCATGGTACCGATCAATTTCGCTAACCGCGAGATCATTTTGACGGCATCGGTCGGCTTGACCTCCTGGGTCGATCAGCAGGAAAATGCGGCGGGGATGCTCAGCGACGCGGAACTTGCCATGTACCGCGCCAAGCGCGCCGGCGGCAACCGCGTCGAGCCTTTCCAACCGGCCTTCCGCAGCTTCGGCACCGACCGGCTGCAGCTTGAAACCGATTTGCGCCGTGCGGTCGAACGCAAGGAACTTTCGCTCGTCTATCAGCCAATCGTTCGGCTTGAGGATGCAGAAATCGCAGGCTTTGAGGCGCTGATGCGCTGGGAGCATCCGAAGCGCGGCAATATCCCGCCGTCCGAATTCATCCCGATCGCCGAGGCTTCCGATATCATCGGCCCGCTCGGCATGTTCGCCCTGGAGCAAGCGACCAACGACCTGAAGGCATGGCAGCGACAGACCGGTGACCTGCCGCTGTTCGTCTCCATCAACCTTTCCAGCGTTCAGCTCCTCAACAACGAGCTTTACGACGATATCCGTGCGCTGCTCGCCAAGACCCATTGCGATCCAAGCCGCATCAAGCTGGAGCTGACGGAATCGCAAGTGATGGAAAATCCGGAACAGGCACGGCTCGTCCTCGACAAGCTGCGTGACGCCGGCATAGGCCTTGCGCTCGACGACTTCGGCACCGGCTACTCCTCCCTCGCCTATCTCACCCGCTTTCCCTTCGATACGATCAAACTCGACAAGGCGATGGTCCGCGACGATAGCGACAAGAAGGCAGTTCTGCTGCGTTCGGTCATTTCCATGGCGCGCGAACTCAACATGCGCGTCGTGGCCGAAGGCATCGAATCGGAAGAGGATGCGCTGGAGCTTGCCAAAATCGGCTGCAGCTACGGCCAGAGCTTCATCTTCGGGCCGCCGATGGGATCGGATTCGGTGATACGCCTGTTGAAGGAACGCTTTCCGCTGACGAAGCGCGCCTGAGTATTCGATCACGCGCTGTCGATCAATTCCCTGATATAGTCGAGCTTGGCAACCACCGGCGGCGAGAGAATGAAGGGATAGGAATCCGGCTGCCCCATGCTGCGCTGGATGGAATTGATCGCCACGCTCAAAGGGATCCAGGCGCTGACGAGCTGCTCGGCACTTTCCGCCTTGTAAGGATTGAAATCCACCTCGGCCGCCATGTCGTGATAGCGATGGGGATCGATCGCCAAGCCGAAGGAGCACGCCGTTTCCAGCGTATCGACGATGTGCAGATAATGCGCGAAGCATTCGGCGAAATCCTCCCATGGATGGGAGCTGGCATAGGCGCTGATGAAACTTTCCTGCCAGTTTGCAGGCGGGCCATTGTCGTAATGGGCCTGAAGTGCCAAGCCATAATCGGCGCGCTCGTCGCCGAAGATGGCGCGAAAGGGGTCGAATTGCCCGCGATCACGGACAAGCTTGTTCCAGATGAAATGGCCGGTCTCGTGGCGGAAGTGGCCGAGCAAAGTGCGATAGGGCTCGTTCATCGAGGTGCGCGCCTGTTCGCGCGTCGCATCGTCGGCCTCCGCAGCGCGGATCGCGATCAGTCCTTCCTCATGACCTGTCATCGCCGGGACGACAGTGCCGCCTTGCACTTCGTCTTCAAGGAAGTCGAACACCAGCCCGCCTTGCGGGTCCTCTGTCCGGTTAGGATGGGGCAGCTTCAAGCGCAAGAGCGAATAGAACAGATGCCGCTGCGCCTGGCCGATGCGTCGCCAGCGATCTACGCCCTGCTCGGTGTCGGTGTTCGGCACGAGACGATTGTGCCGGCACGCGACGCAATAGAGCTGCTGATCCTCGGCATCGATGAGCCAGTTGCAGATATCGAGCTCGGCATTGGCGCAAAAGCGCAGATGCCTGGTGGGTTCGGAAACCAGATGCCAATTCGGGCTCTCACCGGGCTCCAGCGCGTGAATCGCCATCAGATCCGGAACGAAGCCGAGCTGATGTCCGCAACGGACACACTGCCTGTTGTCGAAATGCACTGGCTGGCCGCAATGGTCGCAGGTGAAAAGCCGCATGCCCCCCTCGCAAAGGATGGTTGCCCTATACTGAATATTAAAGAGCCTGCCACGTTTCCGTAACAGGCTCTTCCTCCCAACATCGCCGCTTCGACGTTAATTCAAACGGAGCAGCGACCATGGATTGGCAAAACAAGCAGCCGGTCACATCCGGTCGACCGCCCCCTTGACCTTATCTTTGGCCTTGCCGACGGCGGTCTGCACCTTGCCCTTGGCTTCCTGCGCAGCGCCCTTGGCGCGCATTTCCTTATCATTCGTCGCCTTGCCGGCCATCTGTTTGGCCTTGCCGGCAATTTCGTTCGCCTTACCGGACACCTTGTCGGTCGTGCTGCTCATGTCTGACGCCTCCTGGGCTAGGACGGCGGAATTGCCGTCGCTCTGCCAGAAAAACGTCACATCAGCTATTTCGTTCCAAAATAACGCAAATCGGCTCAGCTATGGCCGGCATGCGGTGACAGCATGACCGGATTGATACCCATGAGAGCCAACGCACGGTCATACTTGTTGTCGAGGCTGCGATCGAAGATCAATTCTTCGTTTGCAGGGCAGTTCAACCAGCCATTGTTGCCGATCTCCGCCTCGAGCTGACCAGCGCCCCAGCCTGCATAGCCGAGCAACATGGTCGCGCGCTTCGGGCCGCTTCCCTTGGAAATGGCCCGGACGATATCGAGCGTCGCCGTCAGGCTGATATCGTCGCTGACCGGAATGCTGCTGTCGCTGATGTAATCGTCGGAATGCAGAACGAAACCGCGGCCACTTTCGACAGGACCGCCGGTCTGGATCGGGAAATCGCGCGCCATCTGCGGAAGCACGATAGCATCGTCGTCCTTTATCATTTCGAGATGCAAGAGGACATCGGTGAATGTCAGCTTTTGAGCCCGGTTGATGACAAAGCCCATGGCGCCGGCATCGGAATGGGCGCAGATATAAACAACCGTGCGATGAAAGTTCCGATCCTCCATGCCGGGCATGGCGATCAGGAACTGACCATCGAGAAAACCTCTTTCGCGTCTATTCTTCAGCGTCGATAGGGACATCGTGCCTCCTGACCGCAGTTCACAACTGCGCCGCCTCATACCAAGATGGGGCAATGTAATAAATCAATCAACTGAAAATGATCATTTACCTCTTCGGTCCTGCTGGCTCCCGGCAGCCCTATCCGCTAAATCCTTGTTCCATGATCGAAATAAGCACCGTTGCCCGCCTGTCGGCACTTCTCGCCACTTTGTTTTTCAGCACCGCGGCGGCCCATGCCGCAACGAGCGAGTGGATAGACAATCAGGGCGGCAGAATGCGTCTGATCGCACTGGCGCCGGACGCGGAAGAGCATATCCGTGCCGCCTTGCAGATCGAGCCGGAGCCGGGCTGGATCACCTATTGGCGCGAACCAGGTCAGGGCGGAATTCCGCCGCAAATAACGCCGGCAGCCGGCAGCGGCGTAACCCTGGAAAGGGCGGGCTATCCCGTGCCGAAGCCGATCCGCGTCGGCCCCATCCAGGAAATCGGCTACGACGCGCCGGTCACGTTTCCGCTTGATCTGCGTGTCACCGGCAAGGCGCCGGCAAAGCTTGAGCTGACGGCTTTCATCGGCCTCTGCAAGGATATCTGCATTCCTTTCCAGGCCGAATACTCCCTGCCCTTGCCGACAGATGTGCAGCCGACCTCGCATGAACTGGCCTTGCTCGATGCGGCAAAGGCTGTGCTACCGCAGCCTCCTTCCCCGGATTTCGCCGTCCAGAGCCATAAGATCTCTACCGACGCCAAGAGCCTTTCGCTGCATCTGACGCTGCCGGAGGCAAGCCGGAAGATGCCTGATATCTATGTCACGGGGCCGTCGGGCTACGTGTTCTTTCAGCAAGCGAATGCGAAGCGCGAGGGAACTGCCTTCTCGGCCGAGATCGAGATCGGCAAATTGCCGAAGGATTATGATCCGAAAGGCAAGGACTGGAGTATTCTGGTCGTCGATGGCGACCGGGCGATGGAAACCACCCTTGCGCTGGAATAGCTGGGATCTATAGTTCTCTGAACCATCTTCATGCCATCGGCGGCCGTTCGAGTGCCCCGAAACAACGACCCAAGGAGAGAGCCATGACTATCGCCATCGGCGACACGCTGCCTGCCGCCACCTTCAAGGAAAAGACCACCGACGGCCCGGTCGAGATCAGCACCGAGCAGCTGTTTGCCGGCAAGCGCGTCGTCCTCTTCGCCGTTCCCGGCGCGTTCACGCCCACCTGCTCGCTCAATCACTTACCGGGCTTTCTCGAAAACCGCGATGCCATTCTTGCCAAGGGCATCGATGACATCGCCGTGGTTTCCATCAACGACTGGCACGTCATGGGCGCCTGGGCGCAATCGTCCGGCGGCCTCGGCAAGATCCACTTCCTCGCCGATTGGGACGGCGCCTTCACCAAAGCGCTCGGCCTCGAGGTCGATCTCTCAGCCGGTGGGCTCGGCATTCGCTCCAAGCGTTATTCCATGCTGGTGGAAAACGGCGTGGTAAAGACGCTGAATATCGAGGAAAGCCCCGGCCAGGCGACGGTTTCAGGTGCTGCCGCGATGATCGAGCAGCTTTAAGATTTTGATGGACGGAAGAAACAGGGCGCCTCAAAAGCGCCCTTTGTTTTATTCTTCCTCATTGAAATGAGTGTCGAAATCTCGATGTCCTTCGAGCACATTCAAAACCTCGAAGACATCGTCGACATAACGGAAAAAGATCACGTACCCACGAAATGCGAAGCTTCGCATATCGTCTCTCAGTTCCGGTCGGAGGCGGCCCATTTGACCGGGTAAGGCCGCAAGACTTGCGCACTTGCGGCGTAGCTCTTCGGTAAATTTCAAAGCGACCGATGGGTTGCCGCTTTGACGCGTTATAAATACAAGAATACCCAGGATGTTATCCTGAGCGGCAGCTATATAACGAAGCCGAGGCACTCAATGGCTTTCTTTTGCCAGTTCGGCAGCCTTGGCTTCCAAAGCGGCGCCAAGCTGCTCGTCAGATATATCGCCTCCGCGATCGATCGATGCCTCTAAAGTACGCCGTAACGCTGCTATTTTCGCCTCACGCTCCTCTACGAGCCGGAGACCTTCGCGCACAACTTCGCTGGCGGAGCTGTAACGCCCCTCTTCCACGGTTTTCTCAACGAATTTCTCCCAGCGTTCGCCGATAGAAACATTCATATCCGTCTCCTCTTCAGGCTCGCCGAATATCTGAATAACAGATAATGCCCCATATATAGCATCAACGGCGGAGAGCGCCAATTACCGGTGCTCAAAACCCTCAATTCACCCTTCGCCTCTTTTTCGCCCCATTTCACCGGTTACAACATGTTATGTTATTACATAATTGAAAGCCCCGAAATGCCTTTTGATCGTGATCCCTTCGCGTCGTCCCTCATGGGGCGCTCGGCCTTGATGCGCCTGGCCTATGTAGCGGTTGGCATTGCTGTGCTTTGGGCAGCCATCGGCTGGGCGGTGGCGCTGGCATGAACGATCTGATCCGCCTCAACAATCTCACCGTCACCTATGAACGCCATCCGGCCGTTCACCACATCTCGGGCGGCTTTGCCACCGGTAGCCTGACGGCGATTGCCGGGCCGAACGGGGCGGGAAAATCGACCTTGCTCAAAGCGATCGTCGGCGAACTCAGCCCGGCGGAAGGGTCGATCGATCGCGGGGGGCTGGCCCGCAACGATTTCGGCTATCTGCCGCAAGCCGCCGATATCAACAGACGCTTTCCGATCTCGGTTGCCGATACCGTCATGCTCGGCGCGTGGAAGAATTCCGGCGCCTTTGGCCGGTTTTCTCTAGAGGATGCCGAGCGGGCGCAAGAGGCGCTCGGCATCGTCGGACTTTCGGGCTTCGAAAAGAGGTATATCGGCTCGCTTTCGGCGGGGCAGTTCCAGCGCGTGCTATTCGCGCGGCTACTGCTGCAGGATGCCCGCGTCATTCTACTGGACGAACCTTTCACCGCGATCGATCAGCGCACGACACGCGATCTTCTCGACCTCGTACTGCGATGGAACCGGGAGGGACGCACGGTCATCGCCGTGCTGCACGATTTCGAGCAGGTGCGAAGCTATTTTCCCGAGACACTGCTGATCGCCCGCGAACTTGTGGGATGGGGCAAGACGCAGGATATTATGAGCCCCGCCAATCTCATCAAGGCGCGCGCAATGGCCGAGCGCTGGGATGACGAGGCTGCGACATGCCTGTCCGAGGAAGAGCATGACGAAGGCGCCCTCGTGAAGCGGGAGCCTGCCGAATGACCGTCTACGATATCTTCCTCGCCCCTTTTGCGGACTACGGTTTCATGCGGCGCGCGCTGATTGCCTGCGTCTGTCTCGGCCTCGGCTCCGGCCCAATCGGCGTCTTCCTGATGCTCCGGCGCATGAGCCTGATGGGCGATGCCATGAGCCATGCCGTCCTGCCTGGTGCTGCCATCGGCTATCTCATCGCCGGCTCGCTGTCGCTGACGGCCATGGGGCTAGGCGGGCTTGTCGCTGGCCTTTCGGTGGCGCTGCTGTCCGGCCTCGTCAGTCGGGTGACCGTGCTGCAGGAGGATGCGAGCTTTGCCAGCTTCTACCTGACTTCGTTGGCGCTCGGCGTCCTCATCGTGTCGCTGCGCGGCTCCAATATCGATCTCCTGCATGTGCTCTTCGGCACGATCCTCGCAATCGACGCGCCGGCTCTCTACCAGATCGGTGCGATCACGACGGTGACGCTGCTGGCGCTCGCCGTCATCTATCGGCCGCTGGTCATGGAATGCTTCGATCCCGGTTTCCTGCGTGCCGTCGGCGGGCGCGGACCGCTCTATCACTTCCTGTTCCTGCTGCTGGTCGTTCTCAACCTCGTCGCTAGCTTCCAGGCGCTCGGCACGCTGATGGCCGTCGGGCTGATGATGCTGCCGGCGGCCGTGGCGCAGCTCTGGTCGCGCAGCCTGCCCGCCATGATGATGATCGCAACAGGAACGGCGACGGCTTCAGGTTATGTCGGCCTCATCGCATCCTATCATCTCGAATTCGCATCGGGCCCGACCATCATCATCACCGCCAGCCTGATCTACGGCTTCTCCATTCTCTTCGCACCCTCGGGCCTTGCCCGGCGGTTCTTCCCCCGTCCCCATCTCCGGGGCTAATCCGAACAAGGAGACTCGCATGAACAAACAGAGACTGCTCCTCTCAGCCGCTGCGGCAGCCTTCGTCGCCTTTGGCGTCGCCGCACCTGCTTCCGCCGAAACCCTCAATGTGGTGGCGTCCTTCACTGTGCTTGCCGATGTCGTCAAGCATGTCGGCGGCGACCATGTAAAGGTGTCCAGCCTCGTCGGCCCGAACGGCGACCCCCATGAATTCGAACCTTCGCCGGCCGATGCCAAGACGCTGAATGCGGCCAAGATCGTCTTCGTTAGCGGCGAAGGCCTGGAAGGCTGGATGGACCGGCTGATCAGCGCATCCGGCTACAAGGGAACGCCTGTTGTCGCTTCGGAAGGCATCGACACGCGCACCATGGTCGATGATGGCAAGACGGTCACCGATCCGCATGTCTGGAACAGCCCGGTCAATGTGAAGGTCTGGGTCGCCAATATCGAGAAGGCGCTTTCTGCGGTGGATCCGGCCGATGCGGCTGACTTCAAGGCCAATGCCGAGCGCTATACCAAGGTCCTGACCGAGCTTGATGCCTATGCCCACAGCAAGTTCGACAAGATCGCCGACGATCGCCGCAAGGTGCTGACGAGCCACGACGCCTTCGGCTATTTCGGCCGCGAATATAAAGTGAACTTCCTTGCTCCGATTGGCTTTTCGACAGAGACGGAAGCCTCGGCTGCAAAGGTCGCCCAGCTGATCGAGCAGATCAAGACCGAGCATGTGAAGACCTATTTCTTCGAAAACTCGAACGATCCGCGCCTCGTCAAGCAGGTCGCCAAGGCAACCGGCGCCGAGCCTGGCGGTGAGCTCTATGTCGAATCGCTGTCAAAGGCCAACGGACCGGCTTCGACTTACGAAAAAATGTTCCGTTATAACGTTGATCAACTCGCCACGGCCATGGCTAAGTCGAGCTGATCACTCAATGATCGAGGTCGCAGGCATAGACTGCCTGCGACCACACCGCTTAAATGTTGAAATCGAAGACCATCAGGCCGGCCAGACCGCCGTCCGTGGAGGAAACGATCCGTTCGCCGACGGCGACATGATCGGGATGCACCAGATAGGCATCGCGCGCTTCGACACTCTCGAAGGTAACGGCAAATCCATCGGCGAAGCCGCCATGCAGGCCCTCGGGCGAGACGTTCGGCCCATATTTCACGTCAACAATGCCCGGGATGACCTTCTGCAGGGCGACGACGGAGTCGAAGAGCGCCGCCTTCTCGTCCTGTGTCAGGGCGAACTTGAGTCTAAGAAAAACGCAATGCAGGATCATAAGGCAATCTCCCTGGAGGTCGGCGGCAGCATAGAGAGAAAGGGGAGCCGGGCAAGGCACCAATTCGCGAACATTGCGTTCCGGTAGCGAGGCGAATGGCAACGTGTTAGCTGGAAAAATAGCTCACACCGACAGATGAGCTTTGGCTGCCGCAGTGATTTCGCGTGTCAATTCCGCAAGCCGGTCGGCTGCGAGACGGTTCACTTGCCAATATAATGGAATATCCAGCGGCGTTTCGGGAATCAGCTCGACCAAGCGCCCGGTCTCCAGATGCTCCCGCACAAGCTGGATGGGATTCATGCCCCATCCCATGCCTGCAAGGCTGGCATCGACGAAGCCTTGAGTCGAAGGCAGCCAGTGGCTCGGATAGGCAAAATCCTCTCCGAATGTCTGGCGTATCCAGCGGCTTTGAAGCCTGTCCTTCTGGTTGAAGGTCAGGGCGGGCGCATTCTGGATCGCTTCCGGGGTAACACCTTTTGAAAAATGCCGAGCGATGAAATCGGGACTTGCTGTCGCATGGTAGCGAAGCGCGCCGAGAAACATACGCCAGCAGCCCTGAATCGGTTTTTCCAGGCTGGTGACAGCTGCAATAACTCGCCCCCGCTGTAGCCATTCGGCCGTATGATCCTGGTCGTCGATGGCGATATCAAGCAGATAGGAGGAATTTTTGGCAAAACCGGATATGGCTTCCACGAACCACGTCCCAAGACTGTCGGCATTGGTGGCAACGTGAAGCGTAACTCGTTGCTTGGGATCGCCCGGATCGACAAGCGCCGGTAAACGTCCGAACAGCTCGTCTTCCAGCATGCCGACATTCTCCATATGGCGGCAGAGCCAATCACCCTTTTCCGTCGCGGTGCAGGGATTACCCCTGACGATCAAGACGATGCCCAGGCGCTCTTCAAGCTGCTTCACCCGCTGCGAGACGGCCGAAGGCGTGACGTTGAGAATGGCTGCCGCCTTTTCGAAGCTGCCGGTCTGGACGACCATGGAAACGGCACGGAGAGCGGAATAGTCGAGCATGGCTTAGTTTTTCTTAATCTGGATTAGCAACATTAAGTAGCCTAAATCTTCATATGCCGATACCGGAAATGCTCATCGGTTTTGGAGCACTTCGGCAAGGATGAATTTTTCGATCTATATGACGGGCCTGATGATGGGGCTCAGCCTGATTGTCGCGATCGGCGCGCAAAACGCCTTCGTCCTGCGTCAGGGCCTTCGCAACGAGCACGTATTCGCCGTGTGCCTTGCATGTGCGCTCTCCGACGCAGCGCTCATCATCCTCGGGGTGACGAGCTTCCGCCAAATCTCCGCGCTGCTGCCCTGGCTCGATCCTGTCATGCGCTATGCAGGAGCGGCCTTCCTCATCTGGTATGGAGCCAGGAGTCTTTATTCCGCCTTTCGTTCCTCCGCGGTGCTGGCTGCCGGAGAGGCGAAGTCATCGAGCTTCCGGCAGACGCTTGCCATGTGCCTGGCGCTCACCTGGCTCAACCCGCATGTCTATCTCGATACCGTCGCACTGCTCGGAACGATCTCGACTCGATTTCCGGGAAACGAAGCTTCATTTGCGGCGGGTGCCATGACGGGCTCCTTCCTGTTCTTCTTTTCGCTCGGCTTTGGCGCGAGATGGCTGAGACCGATCTTTGCGAAACCCGCGTCCTGGCGCATTCTGGAAACGCTCATTGCCCTTACCATGTGGATGATCGCCACCAAGCTGCTGAGCGGAGTATGATTTCTGCGTTACATTCATGGACAGTCACACGGCGCCAAGCGTAGGACGATTTCAGCTTCTGCTTTTCGAGCGCTATCGCCGGTCGGAGCCTGACAGAGAAGGAAAACAATCGTGACGCTCTTTACTGGCCTTTCGGCCTTTCCGATTACCCCGACCGATGCTTCCGGACACGTTGATATTGTAGTGCTCGCCCGCCTGCTCGAACGCATCCAACTGGCGGGCGTTGATTCCATCGGGTTGCTTGGCAGTACGGGCGGTTACGCCTTCCTGTCACGCGACGAGCGCCGGCGGGCTGTCCAGGCCGCAACAGCCAGCGTCGGCGGCAAGATCCCCGTCATCGTTGGGGTTGGAGCGCTGCGAACCGACGAAGCGCAGGCATTGGCGCGCGATGCCAAGGCGGCCGGTGCGGACGGGCTGCTGCTGGCCCCGGTGTCTTATACTCCACTCACGGAGGAGGAGGTCTATCAGCACTTCGCAGCCGTCGCGGAGGCGGGCGAACTGCCGCTCTGCATCTACAACAATCCCGGCACGACGAAATTCACATTCAGCGATGGGCTGATTGCCCGCCTGGCAAAGGTGACGAATATCGCGGCGGTAAAGATGCCTCTGCCGCAAGGAGGCGATTTCGAGGGAGAGATAGGGCGTCTGCGCCAGGAAACGCCGAAGGGTTTCGCCATCGGCTATAGCGGCGATTGGGGAGCGGCGGCCGGGCTGCTGGCCGGCGCCGACGCCTGGTACAGCGTGGCCGCCGGCCTTCTGCCCGCTGAGGCGCTGGCGCTCACACGGGCTGCCCAAGCCGGCGACATTGCGGAAGCTCAGCGGCTCGATCAGAAGTTTCAGCCGCTATGGAACCTATTCAAGGAGTTTGGCAGCTTCCGCGTCATGTTTGCGATTGCCGAAGCGCTCGATCTTTGCAGGATCGATCCGCCGCGCCCGATCCTGCCGCTCTCCGCAGCCGAAAAGGCGCGCGTGAGAAGTGCGCTCGATCATGTCTTAGCGTGATCGAGTTCTGTGCGGCGCGGCTGGTCCGAGTTTATCGCCGACGAGCTACTTCCGCTTAAACGGCTCCATGCCCTTGCGAGCCAGCTCGTCGGCCCGCTCATTCTCCGGACAGCCGACATGGTTGCCTGCAACCATCGCCGCATTAGGCCGGCCAAGCCACCGCCTGTGAACGAAACGATCCGCCCGCCGACGGCGACATGGTCTGGGATGGATCAGATAGGCATCACACGCCTCGGCACCTTCAAAGGTGACGACAAATCCATCCGCGAAGCCACCATGCAGGCCCTCGGGCGAAACATTCGGCTCGTGTTTCACATCGACAATACCGGAGATGGCTTGCTGCAAGGTGGCTATGGATTGGAAAAGGGCCTTCTTTTCATCCGATGTCATGGTGGATTTGAGCCGAAGAAAAGCGCATGCAAGATCATAACTCAGCCTCCCCGGGGCCTCAGGGGCAGCATAGAGAGAAAGGGGATGGGGCAAGACGGGTGAAGTGATGCCGGGGGCTTTTCGCAGCGGCTGCCAAAATAGCTACTTTTGGTATAATGCGGTCGGTGTAATAATGGGCGCTATCAAGCAGAAAGCAAAAGATAACTTAGAATCACATAAGTTGCTCTTTTCCAAAAGAATGTGGGGAGCTTAACGCGCCCCACATTCAAATAATGCCTTTCATGCAAACATTGCGGCCAAAGCAGCAATTTGCGGCCCCGTTGCCTTGTGCGTGTTTGAACCCGTTCTATAAAACGCATCATTTCCAACAAAGCTCATCTTTGTTTGTTTGGGAACGCGTACCCTAATTACCTCGAGGCCCTTGTATGTAATGGTGTCGATTGAGGTTGCCAGCATAGTTTTAAGCGGATCTGTAAGTCCTGATTTTTGTATGAAATCCGTAAGAATTCGCAAGTAATCATCCATACTCTTTTTCAGTATTGCCGCTTCTCTTTCCACTCCAACTACACTCACATGGCGAACCATGACTGCATTCACTCCGTCCAGTGCACGAATACGATTGGCGTCTGCTTCTTTGTCAGCAATACCAACATACAGAAAACCATCGAAATCTGGACCAACATTTGCTATACCGCAAACCGTTTCCAGGATATTTTGCAGAATATTTGGATCGAAGTCTCGTTCAGCATTCAGCCTCAAGAACCCTTGTTTAAACTCGTATCTAGATGTTTCAGTTTTTGCTCGGGTGATCGAATTTTCAAAGTCTAAAACAACGCCGGCTCCGTGTTGGAAGGCAGCAACATCTTTCTTAACAAATTCGTCGCGAATAAGACCTTTTGTCTTGTTGATATTCTTCTGCCTATCGGTAGCTTTTGTCTGCTTTTGCCCAACTTCTATACTATTCGTAAGATTAGTTAGGTTCTCCATAATCTTTTTGGAGTCGCCGGGGTACATACCTTCTTTAACAATTAAGTCAAAGAAAGCCATGTAAACGGCATAAAAAGGAGATTTCTGGGCGTTCGAGGTTGGGGTCGGATATACTACCTTTCTGAAATAATTGACCTCCTCGCTAGCTTCTTCGACAACGGATCGAACTGCAGAGAAAACAAGCTTAACTTCCTTTGATATCTTTTCTGCTCCATATGCTAAAAGAAGTCTTTCTATTTCTTTTGCATCGTCGCTTTCAATATTATACAGATTATCCCTGTATACACGCGTTCCGTCGACAGGGCCGCCACGCAATATCGATGCACAAACATCGATAATCATCTCCTCATCATCACTATCTCTGAGGTCTCCAGTCCTCAGAATACCTTGGCGGCACCAGAATATTTCTTCTGCTTTGAGCTTATATCCATGGGTATTTTTAATGGTCTCAATGCTAATCTCAGGCATTTCATAGAGCGCTAGCTTTTCTTTTGAAACATCTCCACGCAACTCGGCCCCAAGATCTCTGACAAGCTGAGCGAACCCTGATAAAACACCAGCCTGGCGCCTCTCTTGATCACTCAGTTGTTTACCTCCTGAATTAATGCGACCGAAGATGTCCGTGATTCTCCCCTCATGTTCACCAGGAAATGATGTAATTGCTAGTTGGTAATCTAGGAAATCTGCACAAATAGCTGCTGTAAGTCGCTCAACGCTTGCACCAAACTCGTCAAAAAGTCTCTCTTCTTTGGCTTGGCGAGCACGCGCAAACTCGTTGAGATCAAAGCACTTTCCAGAAACAGTAAAGCATGTTCAATGAAACTAAAAATCGCATTCAGACGTTGCATTCCGTCTATTACTTCGATTACACCCTTCCCATCAACCTTCTTTTCAGCAAGAAGTATCAACGGTATTGGGTAATTCAGAAGAACACTTTCAATAAGTTTTTGCTTTTCCGCAACGGTCCAAACCAACTTCCTTTGATATTGCCGGTTGATTACTAAACTACCATCGCGATAATCGCGATATAATGACTGAATACTCAACCCCTTTGGAGCAACGCTCATTCTTCATTCTCCTCAATACAATTTTAGCGCTAACATGCAGAAAAGATGCCTTGCGCACAACTAAAAAACAGCAAATTGTTGCTCCCAAGTTTCTCCACTTTCGGTACGTTGGGCGAGGACAAAACTTGGCCTATGACTGCCGCAGCGCTAAGCGTGAATGACCGATTTGGGTCAAAGACTTGCAATTCACTCCATTTTATAAGCAAGCCGGCGCCCAGCCTTAACCCTGCAGGTTTCCCCGATAGCGCATCGTTGCTTGTTTGTTGGATACACACATAGCAGCCCGCCTCTACTACCTCTTCTTGAAAGGCTCCATGCCCTTGCGCGCCAGCTCGTCGGCCCGCTCGTTCTCCAGGTGTCCCGCATGGCCCTTCACCCAGTGCAGCGTCACCTTGTGCCTATTGTAGGCTTCGTCCAGCGCCTGCCAGAGCTCGGCATTCTTCACCGGTTTCTTGTCTGCGGTCTTCCAGCCGTTCTTCTTCCAGCCGAAGATCCACTTGGTGATGCCGTCCTTGACGTAGACGCTGTCGGTATAGAGATCGACCTCGCATGGGCTCTTAAGGGCGCCGAGTGCCGAGATCGCCGCCATCAGCTCCATGCGGTTGTTGGTCGTCTCCGCCTCGCCACCGGAGAGTTCCTTTTCCACCTCGCCGTAACGAAGCACCGCGCCCCAGCCGCCGGGACCGGGATTCCCAGAGCAGGCGCCGTCTGTAAAAATATCGACGTGCTTCATGCCTTCAGCCCGTATTCCGCTGAGGAAGCAATCTGGCGGTGGAAGCGCAGCTTGCGAAGATATTCGATCGGGTCCTTCTTGGTGACCATTGCGCCGGCTGGGGTCGTCAGCCAATCGTAGAGGCGCGTCAGGAAGAAACGCAGCGCCGAGCCGCGGGCAAGCGTCGGCAAGGCGGCGATTTCGGCAATGCTCAGCGGCCGCACGCTCTGATAGCCTTCCAGCAGCGCCATGCCCTTGGTGATGTTGTAGGCGTGATCCTTCTCGAAGCACCAGGCGTTCAGGCAGATCGAGACATCGTAGGCGAGCTGATCGTTGCAGGCGAAATAGAAATCGATCAAGCCGGACAGCGTGTCGCCGAGGAAGAAGACATTGTCCGGAAAGAGATCGGCATGGATGACGCCCTCGGGCAGACCCTTTGGCCAATGCTTTGCAAGGAAATCGAGTTCGCCGCGGATTTCATCCTGCAGGCCGGCTTCGACTTCGTCAGCGCGTACCTCAGATTTTTCCCAGAGTGTCTGCCAGCCCGCGATCGACAATGCATTCGGGCGACGGATCTCGAAACCCTCGGCGGCAATATGCATGGCGGCCAGTGCCTTGCCGACTTCGCGGCAATGATGCGCTTCGGGCTTGCGCAGCCACATACCCTCGAGGAAGGAGATCAGGGCTGCAGGGCGGCCGGAGAGATGGCCGAGCAAGGCGCCGTCACGGCGCGGCAAGGGCAGCGGACAGGACAGGCCACGGCTCGCCAGATGCTGCATCAGCCCCAGAAAAAACGGCAGATCGCCCTTGTCGACGCGCTTCTCATAAAGCGTCAGGATCAGCGGATCGCGGCTCGTATGTAAGAGGAAGTTCGAATTCTCGACGCCTTCGGCAATGCCCTTGTAGGAGAGCAACTCGCCGACATCATACTCGGTCAGGAACCACTTCAAATCGTCTTCTGTAATATCGGTATAAACGGCCACGAACTATTCCCTTGATACATATAAGCTGCCGCAGCCAGCCACCCGCCCTCGTGGTTCGAGACGGCCCCCTTCGACAAGCTCAGGATCGCCTCCTCACCATGAGGGCTGATCGAGGCGTCTGGCGGCAAAATTCGCTCCACCTCATCCTGAGGTGCTTTGCCGATGTAGCGTCAGCGCAAGCGGCAAGGCCTCGAAGGAAGAGGTGACCCTCTCATTCTCCGTTGACGAAAGCCATATCTGCTGTCGTCAGCTCTATACTGCGAAGCTCGCGATTGACGAGGAAATTCTCGGTTTCCTTCACAGTTTCAGCGAGTTCCACCACAGCATTATAGCGGGCGCGGAAGGCTTCGATGATCTCGTTGACGATGACTTCTGGCGCGGATGCACCAGCGGACAAACCGACCGTCTTGATATCGCCGATATTATCCCAATCGATCTCGGCAGCGCGCTGGACAAGGACGGATTTCTTCGCCCCTGCCCTCAGCGCCACTTCGACGAGGCGCTTGGAATTCGACGAATTCGGCGCACCGACGACGATGAAGAGATCGCAGCCCGGTGCCGCTTCCTTCACCACTTCCTGGCGGTTCGTCGTGGCATAGCAGATCGAATCGGCGGCCGGGGCCGTGAGATTTGGAAAACGCTCCTGCAGACGCGCGATGACGCCGGCGGTATCATCGACCGAGAGCGTCGTCTGCGTGACGAAGCCGAGATTGTCGGGATCGGCGGGCTCGTAGATATCGGCATCCTCGACCGTCTCGATCAATGACACGGCACCCTCTGGCAGCTGGCCCATGGTGCCGATCACTTCCGGATGGCCGGCATGGCCGATCAGCACGACGTGGCGGCCGAGACGATTGTGGCGCATGGCCTGCTTGTGTACCTTCGAGACCAGCGGGCAGGTGGCATCAAGATAGAAGAGATTGCGCGCATCGGCATCGGCCGGCACGGATTTCGGCACGCCATGCGCCGAGAAGACGACGGGCTGGGCGCGATGTTCGGCAGGGATTTCATCCAGCTCCTCGACGAAGATGGCGCCCTTGGCTTCCAACCCCTCGACGACATAACGATTGTGGACGATCTCGTGGCGGACATAAACAGGCGCGCCATAGGCCTTCAACGCCAGAACGACGATTTGAATAGCGCGGTCGACGCCGGCGCAGAAGCCGCGCGGCCCGCAAAGCCGGATGGTCAGGTCAGGTTTGGAAACGGCTATGTTCATATCTCTTCCGAAATGCGCGACGATGGCTGAGCCATAGATGGGCTGCCCTGCCGCCTGCTCCATTCAGTCCGCATGGTCTCATCGAAAAACCGCTGCGCACTTTTTGGGATCATGCTCTAGCCGAATATTCCATCGAAATGAAGCTATTCTATTGCATGCCTCTATTGTCGGGGTGCGTCCGGATGGCGTTTGCGCCACCAGGATATAGCGACGATCGCTGCCAGCGCCACCGCCAAGCCATACCAGGTCACGGCATATTGCAGGTGATTGTTCGGCAAATCGATGATGGTGACACCGCCGATCGGCAGGCCCGCCGGATTGGGCGTCTTGTCCACGTCGATGAAGAAGGGCAGCACCTTGTCCTTCGGCAGGCCGACGCTGGAGGCCATGGCGTCCAGATCCTTCCAGAAGAAAATGTTCTTGCCGAGATCATTATCCGGCATGCCGTCGGGCCGCTCGGTAAGTTTGGCGCGGGCAAGACCGGTGACAGTCTGTTCGCCTGTCAATTCACCCTGTTTGCGCTTTTCTGGGTCCTTCGCCTCTGTGGGTACAAAGCCTCGATTGACGAAGATGAAGCGGCCGTCGTCCAGCTGCAGCGGCGTATAGATGTGATAGCCGGGATCGCCATCATAGGTGGCGAGGAAATGCCGCTCCTTGTCGTTGATATAATGGCCGGTGGCGGTTACGACACGATATTCGATATCGCCGCCGGATGCCGCCATCGTCTCGATCGCCGACAAGGGCATAGTCGGTGCGTCCTTGCGGGCCGCGATGTCAGCCAGCAGGCCCTCTTTCCATTGCAGCCGCTCGACCTGCCAGGTGCCGAGCCCGATGAGGATGACGAGCGCAACGAGCAGAAGCAGTGCCTTGGCGATCTGCCACAAGGGATTGGCGCGGCGCACAGGCACTGCGGACTCAGTCACGGTGGACGCGCCCTTCGGCGGCGTTGTTGCGATATTGCAAGGCGATCAGGATGCCCTTGCACCAGCGCAGGGACAGCAGGGAAAGGATGATCGTCAACGGGGCGAACAGCACTATGTAGACCCAGATCGGCGGCGCATAATTGATCTGCATCCACAAGACCGAACCGATGATGATGAAGCCGACGATCAGGATGACGAAGACCGCTGGCCCATCACCGGCATCGGCGAAGGCATAATCGAGATCACAGGCGGCGCAGCGCGGCTTCAGCGACAATAATCCGTCGAAGAGCTTGCCTTGACCGCAACGCGGACAACATCCCTGTATGCCGACCTTGAATGGATCGACGGGCGCAAAGAGAGCGCTATCACTATGGGATGCCTCGTCCGGCGTCTTGTCTTGCTCTGAGGTCAAGTTCTGTCTCGATCGGTCTGCCATTGCGGGCGAACCTATCCATCTCGCCCCTGTCACTATCAGTAGCTGCGATGTGCGCATCCGTCCAATCGAAAAGCTCTCGAGTACCCGTCATCAGCGTGAAAAGCATGCAGAAAGGATCGAATTCATGGCATTCAGCGAGGGTACAGAACTTGGCCAAATCGTGATTCTGAACGGTGCGCCACGATCCGGGAAAAGCAGCATCGTTGACGTGATTCAGGCTGAATTCGCAGGCGTGTGGGTCAATCTCGGTGTCGACGCCTATGCGCGCCACATCACGCCTCCACGCTACCGTCCTGGTATCGGTTTGCGTCCCGGCGGCGAGCGGCCTGATCTCGAGCCGCTGGTTGCGCGCCTTTATGCCGCACTCTATGCGTCGATCGCCGCACACAGCCGCATGGGATTGAATGTCGTCGCCGAGTTCGGTCATCATGACAGCTATTCCCAACCGCTTGGCATTCTCGCCGATTGCGCCCGGCTGCTGACGGGGCTGCCCGCTCTGTTCGTCGGCGTGCGCTGCCCACTCGATGTCGTGATGGGGCGGCGGCTGGCCGAAGGGCCGGAAAAACGGAACACTTACGTCAAGGTCGAGGCTGGCATGCCTGTCCCTGCGCCGGTCATTGCCTGGCAGGAACAGGTACATCGGCCCGGCATTTACGATCTGGAGATCGATACATCCGTGAGCGGCCCCAAGGCATGCGCCGAGCAAATCCGGCGATTGCTCACTGAGGGTCTGCCTCATCCGACGGCATTCGAGAGGATTGCCTCAAGAGATTGAGGGCACCAAAACAAAAGACAGGCGCTGAGCGCCGCCCCTGACTTAATGTGGAATCCAAGTAAATACTGCTGCCGAACCCATTGTGACATCGGCGTTTCGGACGGTTTATCTTGTTGGAAGTATCTTCGTGAGGCATTCTGCGTACTGTCGCAGAACTGTAGCTTTAACTGGGAATTTCGTGACGGGAAAACTATTCATTGGAGTTGCTTCCACCGATGACACCGGACGAATTGAAGATCGTGCGTCGAGCTTATGCGAAACAGATCATGGCCGCTGTTCGAATTGTCGATGAGCGCATCGAAACAGCTTTTGCCGAAGTGCCGCGAGAAGATTTCCTTGGTCCCGGTCCCTGGCCGATCTTCCGAATGCGCAAAGCCTATGTTCCAACCCCGACCGCCGATCCGGTCTACCTTTATATGGATGAGATCGTTGGCATCGTCCCGGAGCGCCACATCAACAACGGGCAACCATCACTTCACGCCTTTCTGCTTTCACAAGCTGCGCCACGAGCAGGTGAGCATATCGTGCATGTTGGAGCTGGTGCCGGCTATTATTCCGCGATCATGGCCAACCTCGTTGCCGACCCTGGCAAGGTAACGGCGATCGAGTTCGAACCAGAGCTTGCTGCGCAGGCGAAAGCAAATCTTACTCCCTATCGGAATGTTTCCGTGGTTCAGGGGGATGGAAGCTCCGTGGCTTTCGATTCAGCCGATGTGATCTATGTAAACGCGGGAGCAACTCGACCGGCAGATATCTGGCTGGACCGGCTCAATGATGGCGGAAGGCTGGTCCTCCCGCTGACAACCGATCTTGGGTTCACCAGCAGCAATTGGAGCAACATGCACCTCCGAGGAGCGGTGTTCCTCGTGACGCGCAGGGGCGGGGAATTTCACGCGCAATGGATTTCGCCGGTGGCCATCTTCCCTTGTGAAGGAATGCGCGACGCGGAATCGGAAAAAGCGCTTGCGGCGGCATTCGAGAGCGGGAAACATAAGAGAGTGGCGCGGCTATACCGTGGTGATGAGCTGCCAACTGAACAATGTTGGGTTCGAGGTCCCGGCTGGTGCCTAGCCTATGCTTAGAAAGTAACCTGGCAAACATCCCGTCGCAGATTCCTGAGACTTGTCACGCCACGGGTTTGAGTCCCAAAATGTGCCGCAGGCTTCGGGGATTTAGCGACGGCCATATCACTTTATTCCACTCGAGAGCACGCCATGCCGCGAAGAAGGCAGCCACAATGATCAAAATTGGCTCGATCGTGATTCATTGCTGTGAGTTTGAGCGCATGGTCGCATTCTGGCGGGAAGCCTTGCATTACGTCCCGCGTGAGCCTGTCAGCGATGACTGGGTTGTGCTTCGTGATCCTGAAGGCCACGGCCCGAATGTTTCCTTTCAGGCGCGTGATCGAAGCGGCTGGCGGAGAAGCTGGCTGCACCTGGACCTTTATACCGATCGCCAGCAGGAGGAAGTCAATCGTTTGCTGACAATCGGAGCGAAACGATACCCGTGGCGCTATCCGGAGAATGCCGACTATGTGGTTTTGCAGGACCCTGACGGCAATCTTTTCTGTGTCGTGCAGAAGTCGCAAATCTCGTAAGTTTAGCGACAAAATCGGATCACTGAATTTTCAAAGGAAATCTGTCGTCAAACTCTTTGGCAAATAAGAGTTTGACGACAGAAACTATTCCACATTTCAGTTAGAGGCTGGCGCTGAGCGCCCGTCTTTTGTTTTCGAAAGATCGGTACCGATCAGCCAGCCGCGAGCGGTGCGCCCCAGCTGCCCCAGATGTAGATGCAGAAGAACAGGAACAGCCAGACCACGTCGACGAAATGCCAGTACCAGGCCGCCGCCTCGAAGCCGAAATGCTGCTTCGGCGTGAAATCACCCCGGATGGCGCGAACAAGGCAGACCAGCAGGAAGATCGTGCCGATCAGAACATGGAAGCCATGGAAGCCGGTCGCCATGAAGAAGGTCGCGCCATAGATCGAGTTTCTGAATTCGAACGGAGCGTGAGCATATTCGTAGGCCTGGACGCAGGAGAACAACGCGCCGAGGAGGACGGTGAGCGTCAGGCCCTGGATCAGGCCCTTGCGGTCGCCATGCAGCAGTGCATGGTGTGCCCAGGTGACGGTCGTGCCCGACAGCAGCAGGATGATGGTGTTGTAGATCGGCAAGTGCCAGGGGTCGAGAACCTCAACGCCCTTCGGCGGGAACTGGCCGCCAAGGAAAGCCGTGCGAGATGCCTGGATCGCCTCATTCGGGAATAGGCTGACATCGAAATAGGCCCAGAACCAGGCAACGAAGAACATCACTTCGGAAGCGATGAACATGATCATGCCGTAGCGCAGATGCAGCGAGACGACGCGGGTATGGGCGCCCTCATGCGCTTCCTTGATCGTGTCGGCCCACCAGCCATACATGACGTAGAGGATCACCGCGAGGCCGATGAAGAACAGCCAGGGCTGCGCGAAATTGATCCCGAACAGATGAAGCGCGCCGCCATTCAGGTAGCGCATGAAGCAGACGCCGCCGAAGGTGATCACGAAAGCCCCAAAGGCCGCAATGATCGGCCACGGGCTGGGATCGATAATGTGATAGTCGTGTTTTCTCTGATGCGCCTCGGCCATATCAGCAATCCCCGAATAACTTTTTCCCATATTGCTTCCGGTCAAACCGAAAAGCACTCTCCATCAAAGTTTCTTTTCCACCGGCTTCGTACCGCCGTCATTGGAAGCCACGGGCTTTGCGCCCTCCCGTGGGTAGTAGGTATAGGACAGTGTCAGCGCATTGATCGTCTTGGTTTCCACGGCCTTGGTGATCTCAGGATCGACATAGAAAACCACCGACATCTCGCGCTTTTCGCCGGGCGCAAGATCCGTCTCGTTGAAGCAGAAACACTGGACCTTGTTGAAATAGACCCCGGCTTCCAGCGGCGTGACGTTGAAGATCGCCTGGCCGCGCTCCATCTTGTCCGATTTGTTCTCGATCTGGAACTTGACCTCGACAGTCTCGCCGATCTTCGGGCTCACCGACTTCTGCAGCGGCGTGAAATCCCATGGCAGACCCGGCGCGACATTGGCGTCGAACGAAACCTGAATCTGCTTGTCGAGGATGAGGTTCGAGACCTGCTCGACGCGCTGCGTCGTGCCGTTATAGCCCGTCACCTGGCAGAACATGCGATAGAGCGGCACGGCGGCGGCGCACATGGCGCTCATGCCGACGACGAAGCTCAGGCACATGGCAACGATCATCCCGTTGTTGCGGGCGCCGCCTCTCGTGCTTTTTGTGACCTCCCCCTCCATGACGCCTCCTCAAACGTGTCCGGAACCGACCTTGATGATGGTGATTGCGTAGAACAGCACCACCAGACCGGCAAGCACCAGCCCGAGCGCGATATTGCGCCCTCGCCGCGATTTCTTCTGCACCTCGGTCAGCTTGACGAGTTCGATCATAGCCAGCCTCCAGCGCCGCCCGACATCAGCACGGCAACGAGCCGGTCGATTAGCAGCGCGGAAAAGATCGCGAAAAGATAGAAAATGGAGAAACCGAAGAGCTTCTTTGCCGGCACCATCTTCACGTCGCCATCGGCCATGCGCCAGACGGCGATGGAACAGTGCACGAAGATCGCGCCGAGCACCGCTGCAACGACACCGTAGCCGAAGCTCGCAAAACCCATGAAAGCCGGCACGACGCCGAAGATGGCGGTCAGCACGGCATAGACGACAATCTGGTTCTTCGTTGTCTGAATGCCGGAGACATTCGGCAGCATCGGTACGCCGACGGCCTCGTAGTCACCCATCTTGAAGAGTGCCAGCGCCCAGAAATGAGCCGGCGTCCAGAGGAAGATGATGAGGAAGAGCACAATGCTCTCGACCGGCACGCTGCCGGTGACGCAGGCCCAGCCAATAACGGGCGGGAAAGCGCCGGCAGCACCGCCGATGACGATGTTCTGTGGCGTCGAGCGCTTCAGCCACATCGTGTAGACGACGGCATAGAAGAAAATCGTGAAGGCGAGAATACCGGCGGAAAGCCAGTTGATCGCGAGACCGAGGATAACAACCGAAAAGCCCGACAGCACCAGGCCGAAAGCCAGGGCTTCGGATGGATTGATACGGCCCGACGGGATCGGCCGGCGCGCGGTGCGGGTCATAATCGCGTCAATATCGGCGTCGTACCACATGTTCAAGGCACCGGATGCGCCGGCACCGACGGCAATGCAGAGGATGGCGATGAAGCCGAGGACCGGATTGATGTGGCCGGGAGCCAGCACGAGGCCAGTGAAGGCGGTAAAGACAACAAGCGACATCACGCGCGGCTTCAGAAGCTCGAAATAATCGCGCGCACCCGCTTCCGACAGGCCGGTTTCGGCTTGCTTGGCGAGTGCTTCGTGATTGTCGATGACCGTCATGCTTTCTTCCAATTATCCGTTGAACCGGACGCCGCTTATCACGGCGTCCGGAAATGAGCTACTTGATGCGCGGCAACTCTTCCCACTGATGGTGCGGCGGCGGCGACGAAAGCTGCCACTCGAGCGTGGTTGCGCCCTCGCCCCAGGGATTATCGCCTGCGACACGCTTCTTCGAGAACGCATCTATAACGCCCCAGAAGAAGAAGCAAAGGCCCACGGCTGCGACATAGGAGCCGATGGAGGAGACGAAGTTCCAGCCGGCATAGGCATCCGGATAGTCGATGTAGCGGCGTGGCATGCCCGCACGACCGAGGAAGTGCTGCGGGAAGAACACCATGTTCACGCCGACGAAGGTGATCCAGAAATGCCAATTGCCGATCCGCTCATTGTACATGTAGCCGGTCATCTTCGGGAACCAGTAGTACCAGGCTGCGAAGATGGCGAAGACGGCGCCGAGCGACAGAACGTAGTGGAAGTGTGCCACAACGAAGTAGGTTGCGTGCAGTTCGCGGTCGAGGCCGGCATTGGCGAGCTGAACGCCGGTGACGCCACCGAGCGTGAACAGGAAGATGAAGCCAAGCGCCCAGATCATCGGCGTGCGGAACTGGATGGAACCGCCCCACATCGTCGCAATCCACGAGAAGACTTTGACGCCCGTCGGAACCGCGATGACCATCGTCGCGAAGACGAAGTAGCGCTGCGTGTCGAGCGAGAGGCCGGTCACATACATGTGGTGAGCCCAGACGACGAAGCCGACGGCGCCGATCGCGACCATGGCATAGGCCATGCCGAGATAGCCGAAGATCGGCTTGCGCGAGAAGGTCGAGATGATGTGGCTGATCATGCCGAAGCCGGGCAGGATCAGGATGTAGACCTCCGGATGACCGAAGAACCAGAAGAGGTGCTGGTAGAGCAGCGGGTCGCCGCCGCCTTCCGGCGCGAAGAAGGTCGTGCCGAAGTTGCGGTCCGTCAGAACCATGGTGATGGCGCCAGCCAGAACCGGGAGCGACAGGAGCAGCAGGAATGCGGTGATCAGAACCGACCAGGCAAACAGCGGCATCTTGTGCAGCGTCATGCCCGGAGCGCGCATGTTCAGGATCGTGGTGATGAAGTTGATCGCGCCAAGGATCGACGAAGCGCCCGCGATATGCAGCGCAAAGATGACCAGATCGATCGCCGGGCCGGGATGGCCGACCGTGCCAGACAAGGGCACATACATCGTCCAGCCACCGCCTGCGCCGTAGGCGCCTGCCGGGCCTTCGACGAACATCGAGAGGATGAGCAGCAGGAAGGCCGGAACGAGCAGCCAGAACGAAATGTTGTTCAGGCGCGGGAAAGCCATATCGGGCGCGCCGATCATGATCGGCACCATCCAGTTGGCGAAGCCGCCGATCATCGCCGGCATAACCATGAAGAAGATCATGATCAGCGCGTGGGCGGTGACGAAGACGTTGTACATCTGCTTGCCGCCATCGATGGCGGCGTCGCCCGAAAAGCCATAGACCATCGACGCCAGACCGCTGAAGATCTGGATGCCGGGCTCCTGCAATTCCATGCGGATGGCAACGGAGAGGAGGAAGCCGATCACGCCCGCAAAGATCGCGAAGATCAGATAGAGCGTGCCGATGTCCTTGTGATTCGTCGAGAACAGCCAGCGATTTGCGAAGCTTTGCTTGTGTGCGTGATGATCGTCATGCGCGTGCGCGTCATGAAGATCATGCGAGTGATCGTCGTGTGCCGTGGATCCAGCCATTGTTCCTATCCCCTCTTACTTCGCCGTGTTTTCGGCGACCTTGACGGTCGTCGGTTGGTCGACGGCGGCCATCAGAGCCTTGTTCGCCTTGCCGACATCTGTTGCCGCAGCGGCCAGCCACTGCTTGTACTGATCATCGGAGACGACGCGGATGGCGATCGGCATGAAAGAGTGATCCTTGCCGCAGAGCTCGGAACACTGTCCGTAGTAAAGGCCTTCGCGGTCGGCATTGAACCAGGTTTCGTTCAGGCGGCCCGGAATGGCGTCGATCCTGACGCCGAAGGCGGGCATGGCGAAAGAATGAATGACGTCGGCCGGCGCAGCGGTGATGAGAAGGCGCACGTTCTTGCCGACAGGCACGACCATTTCATTGTCGACGGCGAGAAGCCGCGGGTATTTCGACTTGTCGTCCTTGCCGGCGGCGGTGCGGTCCTGTTCCTTCAGCATGAAGGAATCGAAGGCGACCGGCGTCGCGCCGCTGCCCTCATATTCATAGTTCCACTGCCATTGCGTCGCCGTCGCCTTGACGGTGACATCCGTCTTCTCCGGGAAGGTCAGCTGGTCGGTCAGTAGATTGAAGGAGGGAATGGCCAGGAAGAGAAGAATGAGGACCGGTCCGATGGTCCAGATGACTTCGATCAGCGTGTTGTGGCTCGTCTTGGACGGAACCGGGTTCTTGGAAGCCCGGAACTTGACCATGACCACTACCAGGAGGACCAGAACAAGCAGCGTGATCGGAATGATAAACCAAAGCGTGTATGCCTCAAACCAGCGGATTTGATGCATGTTGCCGGTTGCCGCCTGCTGCATACCGGTTTCCCAAGGTCTCGGCTGATCGGCGTAGGTGCCTGTCGCAAAAAGCAGACAGATCATAGCCGCCAGAGCCGCGTAAGCTCTTTTCATCACGATGTCTCTCCCTCCAGCGTTTGATCCCAGATCTTCCTCAAACGCAGTATCCCTACAATCCATTGCGCTTCAAACCACAGTTTGGGGTGCTCCGCAACAACTCAAGACATTTGTTAGTGCGGCATTTTTGCGCGAATATCCCTCCATGCTTGTCCCGGACATGGCAAGCATTTCATCATCATACGAAAAATTGCATCGTGGTCCATGGCGCCGCCGGGACAAAATGGAGTAGAGGTCGTATTTCCGCCGTAGTCGGTTGGAATCCAGCAGCCGGGGCTTTTCATTTGCCGGCCTGGGCTTCAACAATAGCGGCACTGATTCGAATCTAGAGGTTTCCATGGGTTTTCGTTCCCTCGCCCGGCTTTTGCTCGTTACCGGCAGCGTCGCTGCCGCAGTTGCCGCACCCGCATGGGCGCAACAGGGCCAGCAGACTCAGCCGCCGGCGCAGCAGACCCAACAGTTGCAGCCGGACCAGCCGGGCCAGCAGCAGCCGCATACGCAGCAGGTCCCGACCAGCCAGGTTCCACAGCCGCCGGGCACGGTCCGCTCCAGCCATGGCGCATGGTCAGTCGTCTGCGACAAGCCGGCTGGTGCGGCGACCGAGCAATGCGCGCTGATGCAGAACGTGATCGCCGAGGATCGTCCGGAAATCGGCCTTTCTGTCGTCGTGCTGAAGACGGCTGACCGCAAGTCCAAGATCCTGCGCGTACTGGCGCCGCTCGGCGTGCTGCTGCCAAACGGTCTAGGTCTCAATATCGACGGCAAGGATATCGGCCGCGCCTATTTCGTGCGCTGCTTCTCCGACGGCTGCTACGCCGAAGTCGTGCTGGAGGACCAGTTGCTGAAGACGCTGCGCAGCGGTGCCACGGCAACCTTCATCGTCTTCCAGTCGCCGGAAGAAGGCATCGGCATCCCTGTGGATTTGAAGGGCTTTGCGGACGGCTACGACGCCCTTCCCTGACCGCATGGGCTTGCTCTTGCGCGGTGCGAAGCCTACATCGGCTCTGAACGGAGCACCTGATCCATGAATACCGATCTCCTTACACTTTTCGATGCCGATGAAGCCAAGCTGCGCGGCATCGTTGCCGAAGCTCTTTCCGGCGCCGATGACGGCGAGCTCTTTATCGAGCATGTCCAGGCGGAATCGCTGACATTCGACAACGGCCGGATGAAGGGCGGCAGCTTCAACACCGAGCAGGGCTTCGGCCTTCGCGCCGTCGCAGGCGAAGCGGTGGGTTATGCCCATGCGGGCGACCTGTCCGAAGCCGCGCTGAAACGGGCCGCCGATGCGGTGCGCGCGGTGACATCGGGCTATGCTGGTTCCTATGCGGCTGCGCCCCAGCGCACCAACAAGGTGCTCTACGGCGACGAGAACCCGATTGGCACGCCGAGCTTCGAGGAGAAGGCGAAGCTGCTGCAGCGGATCGACAGCTACCTGCGCGATAAGGACGACAAGGTGCGTCAGGTGACGGCATCCATCGCCGCAAGCTGGCAGGTGGTCGACATTCTGCGCGCTGACGGTCACCGTGTACGCGATGTCAGGCCGATGACGCGTGTCAATATCTCCGTGATCGTGGGTGACGGCGACCGGCAGGAATCCGGCTCCTTCGGCACCGGCGGACGGATCGGCTTCGGCGACTTCGTCACAGCGGACAATTGGCACCACGGCGCCGACGAGGCGCTGCGACAGGCACTGGTCAACCTGGAAGCGATCGAAGCGCCTGCCGGTACGATGGACGTCGTGCTCGGTTCCGGCTGGCCGGGCGTCATGCTGCACGAAGCCGTCGGCCACGGGCTGGAAGGCGATTTCAACCGCAAGAAGACATCGGCTTTCGCCGGCCTGCTGGGTCAGATGGTTGCCGCACCCGGCGTCACCGTCGTCGATGACGGGACGATCGAGAACCGCCGAGGCTCCATTACGGTCGACGACGAAGGCACGCCTTCGGCCTACAACGTGCTGATCGAGAACGGAAAACTGGTCGGCTACATGCAGGACCGGCAGAATGCGCGGCTGATGGGCATGAAGGCGACCGGCAACGGCCGCCGCCAGGGCTATGCGCATACCCCGATGCCGCGCATGACCAACACCTATATGCTTGGAGGCGACAAAACGCCGGAAGAGATCATCGCCTCGGTGAAAAAGGGCATCTACGCCGTTTCCTTCGGCGGCGGCCAGGTGGATATCACCTCAGGCAAGTTCGTCTTCGGCTGCACCGAAGCCTACCTCATCGAGGACGGCAAGGTCGGCGCGCCGATCAAGGGCGCCATGCTGATCGGCAACGGCCCGGACGCGATGAAGCGCGTTTCGATGATCGGCAACGACATGAAGCTCGATACCGGTATCGGCAATTGCGGCAAAGCCGGCCAATGGGTTCCCGTCGGCGTTGGTCAGCCGCATCTGCGCATGGACCAGATCACGGTGGGCGGCACCAAGGCCTAGCCGCCCCGGCCTGCTACGCCTGAGGGCGAAAGAGCCACTTGCGCTCGACGGCGGCCGGCAGATCGAGGCCGTTGCGATGCGCGAATAGAAGAATATGGCCGAGCACATCGGCCGTTTCATCGGCAAGCGCCGTCGCGAGATCCGCGTCGCTCATGCCCTTGCGGCGTCCACGGCCAGTAATCCTATTCCAGATCTGGACCAACTCGCCCATTTCTTCCTGGAGTTTCAGGACGAACCAATCGTCGTCGCGTTCCATGCCGTTGTCAGCGGCGTAACTCGCCGACGCCCTTTCGAATTGCGTCATCAGATCTTTCAGCATCGAAATCGTTCCTCTTATGTTCTCAACATCAATGAACGATTCCGGCAAAAAAGTCGAGCCGGCGGAGATTGCTCCGCCGGCTCGACTTTATACAATTGGGTTTATACTCAGCCCTTGCTTGGCAGCAGCATGCAATCGAAGTCCTTACGCTTCAACGCCGAGCAGGCGGAATTCGCATCATCGCGGCTTGCAAAGCCGGTGAAGCGGGCGCGGTAGACCGTGCTGGCTCCCTTGCCGACGGCCTCGGTATAGGGCGAGGCATTGGCGAGCGCATTGCCGGCCTTGGACTTCGCTTCCGAGAGAAGATCCTTGGCAGCCTGGGCGGTTGGTGTCGCCGCGATCTGCACCTGCCAGCTTCCGGATACCATCGGCTTGCTGGCGGTTGCCGTCTGCTTATTGTCGACCAAGATCTCATCCATCGCAGCCGGTCGATCCATCGGCACGGTAACGTTCGAGGCGGCAGCGAATGCCATCGGAACGACCTCAGCGCGTTTGCGCGGGGTGGCTGCGGTGGTCTGCGTATCGACATCCACGGCAACATCGTCCGATGCAGACGCCACTTCAACCTGCTTGGCCATCTTGCCGCCGCCGACGCTCGCCATCAGACGTGATGTTGCGACGGGGGCTGCCTTGGGCACATAGCGATCCAGCAACGACGCCATCATCGCATCGCGGCCACGCGCGGTGGCGCCGCCCATGACGACGCCGATCACGCGGCGATTGCCCTGGCGCACGGCGCTGACGAGATTGAAGCCAGAGGCATTGGTATAGCCGGTCTTGATGCCGTCCATGCCTTCATAGCGATACATCAGGTTGTTGTGCCCGCGCACGTAATGGCCGCGGTAGTTAAAGCTCGTCTGCGAGAAGAGCCGGTATTCCTGGGGATAGTTGTTGATGAGCGCGACGGCGAGCGTCGACATATCTCGTGCTGTCGTCCACTGCTGCATGTTCGGAAGGCCCGAGGCATTCAGGAAGGTAGTGCGGCGCATGCCGAGTTCGCGCGCCTTCTGCGTCATCATCCGCGCAAAGCCGCTTTCGCTGCCGCCAAGCGCTTCCGCCATGGCGGTTGCGGCGTCGTTTGCAGACTTGATGATCATGCCATCGACGGCTTCGCGGACGGTCACCGTACCGCCGGGCTTCAAGCCGAGCTTGGTCGGCGGCTTGGCGGCGGCGAAACGCGAGACCGGGATCCTGGTATTCCAGCCCAGCTTGCCGCGGCTGATCGCCTCGAAGGTCATATACAAGGTCATCATCTTGGTCAGCGATGCCGGATGGTTGAGGTCATCCGCATTACTCGATGTCAGCACCTTGCCGGTCTTTGCATCCATGATGAAATAGGCGCTGCCAGCGAAGCTCGCCACGGGAGCGCTCAGCAGCAAGACGGCCGCAGACAAAGCCATCAAAAGTCGTTTCATAATTGTCCCCAACCGAAAGAATGCCAACACACCGCATCAATCCCTGTATGATTTTGCGACAAAAAGCCTGATACCGGTGCGATATTGAGGCAACAGCCTCGATAGATCTTCTATTTTGCCTTTCCTGGTAAAATAACCATTAACGCATTGGAAATTATGACAAAGATTCAGTAAGGTTTAACGGGGATGCGCTACAGCGTTGACATTGGTCAACCGGGTCGAGCCGCATGGAACAGGGCATCAAGGTCCGCATCAAGCGCACGATGATCTCAAGCGGGCTTGAGGCTGCCGCAATCTTGAAAGGTGCGGGGCTGATGCGCGATGTTGCAGGCCTCGGCACGATATTCACCCTTCATCACGTCCGCCCTGCCCTCCCCCGCCGTTTTACGCCCAATGCGCATCTGGAGGTCTCGCCCGACTTTCTCGATCAGGCGATCGCACGGCTGAAACAGGACGGTTACGAGTTCATCGCACTCGACGCTCTTCCATCACGAGCAAAAGGCGCTGCCGGCACGCCACCCTTCGTCGCCTTTACGCTCGACGACGGCAACCGGGACAATCTCGATCACGCCCTGCCAATCTTCGCGCGCCACGATGTGCCCTTCACCGTCTTCGTCGCGCAGGGGCTTTCGGAGCGGACCCATAGCATATGGTGGGAAACGCTGGCCGAACTGCTTGGCCGGCTTGAGCGTCTGACATTCGATTTCGGGTCGGGAGACGAGTTCCTGCCACTCGGCAAGAACAGCCACAAGCATGCCGCATTTGCCCGCTTCGCCGCCTTTGTCCACAATCATGAGGAAAGCGAAGCCGTCAGCCGGATCGATGAGCTTGCGCGGGGTCACGGCCTGGAGCCGCTCGACATCGTCCGTGCATCGATCATGGATCGGAACGAATTGCGGCAGCTCGCCCGCCATCCCCTTGCCTCCCTCGGCGCTCATACGGTGAGCCATCGGGCATTGGCAAGGCTCCCCGAGGCAGAGGCCGTCGCAGAAATTGCACTCTCGGCCGATTATGTCGCCGACATCACCGGAAAGCGGCCAACCACAATCGCCTACCCCTATGGCACGAACGAGGCCGTCTCGCCGCGCGAGGGCCGGCTTGCGGCAGAGCTCGGCTTTTCCGTCGGCGTCACCACGCGCCCCGGCACAATCACCGCAGCAAACGGCAACTCGCCGCTATTGCTGCGGCGGCTATCGCTGAACGGCCATTACCAGAAACCCCGCTATGCGTCGGCACTTGCATCCGGCATCCCCATGCGGCTGATGGGGCGCCGAGAGCCGGCATAAGGTTTACGGATACATCCGCACCTTTTGCCAGGCGCCTTCAGGCATATCGCGACGAAATTCGATACGATCGTGCAGGCGAAACTGGCGGTCGTGCCAAAATTCGATCGACAGCGGTCGGATGCGGAATCCGGACCAGTAAGGTGGGCGCGGAATATCGCCTATCGCGTAACGGGCGGTATATTCGGCAACGGCCTTTTCCAACGCGAAGCGGCCTTCCAGCGGTCGCGACTGCTTTGAGGCCCATGCCCCGATACGGCTGCCGCGAGGCCTTGTCTTATAATACTCGTCGGCTTCCTTATCGCTCACCACTTCAACCAGGCCACGCAAACGCACCTGGCGACGCAGCGACTTCCAGTGGAAGCACATGGCCGCTTTCTTCTGGGAAAGAATTTCTTGGCCTTTCTGGCTCTCGAAATTTGTATAGAATACGAATCCGTCGCTATCGAAACCTTTCAGAAGAACCATGCGGACATTTGGCAAACCATCCTTATCCACCGTTGCCAGCGCTACCGCATTCGGATCGTTCGGTTCGGTGGTCTCCGCCTCACGCAGCCAGGACGCAAAGAGACTGAAAGGTTCGTTCTGCTCGGTGAAGTCACCGCTTGTTAACTCGTTTTCCGACATATTAATTCAAAAGCTCCGCAATTCCTAATAACCGCCGGCCCCTCTGGCTGGCCAAGATGTTCGGGTGGAAGTCATAGCAAAGTCGATCGTTCATACAAAGCGCAAGCTTGCAAAAGGCGTGACGATGGCTGTCGCCCTAGTCTCCCTTTTCTCCCTTGGCGGCTGCGTCGGCGGCGGCATGGACTATCTGAGCTCTGCCAAGGTGGATCGCAGCGTATCGACAGGCACGGTGCCGACCGCACCGGTGACAGCGGACAGTATCTCCGACGAGACCACGGTGCGCAATGCCGTCACCTCGGCGGACCTTAATAAGCTCAACGGCCAGCCCATACCCTGGGCAAATACCTCGACCGGCAGCGCCGGCGTCATCGACACGATTGTTGAAAGCAACGCCTCCGGCGTGGTCTGCCGTCAATTCCGCACCAGCCGGCACTCCTATCAGGGCGTTGCCAACTTCTCCGGCAGGACTTGCCTTGTCGGCCTCGGCGAATGGCAGCTGCTGAGCTTCCAGCAGGCGGGCTGATCGCCTTTCTCCCCTTTTTTATCCCGCCCTCAAATCAGTTCACGCTGATAGGCATTCTATTGCCATCGGCTATCCGCCCCCGACTGCAAATCCCAAGCATCACCCGTTAGCGATCGGCTAACCATGCCTCGAGATGCAGGCCTTCAGGTCCCATCCGCCGTAACGCCTGATTAGCAACTCTTCCCGCAGGATCGGCTCATCGGCGCATCACCCTTGCCCCCATGACAGGAAGCAGGATGGCGAAGCGCTATCAATTGGTTCTTTGCTTGGGGTGCTGCGATGGGGCTGGGCACACCCACGAATGATGGCGGGAAAGATGCGGGATCCGTATAAGGTGCTGGGCGTTAGGAAGGATGCGGGGGCGGACGAAATCAAATCCGCTTGGCGCAGCTTGGCAAAGACTGCTCATCCCGATCACAATCTTGGCGATCCGACCGCATCAGAGCGGTTTGCCGAAATCGGCCGTGCTTACGAGACATTGAAAGACCCCCAGAAGCGCAGCCGCTACGATCAGATCGCGCGCATGGCCGAGGCGAAGGGCCAGAGCCAGGAACAGACGATCATACAGCAGCGGCAAGCGGCCCGAGAGGCCGCCGAACGAGCCAAGGCCGCGCGTGCCAATGCCGACAAGATCATGGAAGAGCTCGCCCGGGCCAACGCCCGCAAAGCGGCAGCCTCCGCTGCATCCGGCCAACAGGGCAACGCTGCCGAATCGCCGGAAGACATGGTCGAACGCATTTTCGGAGTGAAGACCAGCCAAGCGCAGCAGCCACAGGCCACCGCGGCAACAGGCGCAAAGCCGGCGGAAAAACCGCAGGAGCAACCCGACACCGGGGCCTCGGAAGAACCCCAGGTGGAAGAAGAGCAGCTGGCCACGGCTTCGGCAGCAGCCAGCTCGCGCTCCGCCTTTGGCATCCTCGGCTCTCTGGTGCGGCGCATCACGGGCGGTAATGCGCCCGAAAAGCCGCCGGAGAAAACCCCGGAAGTCGCCGCCGAAGCCACGGTAACGCTCGACGACATGCTGAAGAGCCGCTGGATTGCCGTTCCGCTGCCCGACAACCGTGAGGCGCGCTTCCAGGCAACGACGGACATCTCAAATGGCCAGGTACTTCACCTCAAGGGCCAGGGACTGAAACTGCCGGGCATGCTGCGCGGCGATGTTGCCGTCACCGTTCACCTGTCGACCGATGGGCGCTTCACACTCGACGGTAGCGATGTGCGTACAATATTGCCCATTACCATAGAGAATGCCGTTCTCGGTTGCGAAACCACGGCCGAAGGATTGAACGGACCGGTCAGTATCACGGTGCCGGCCTGGTCCGGTTCGGATCAGATCGTGCGCATTTCCGGCGAGGGATTGCCCGACGGCAATGGCGGAAAAGGCGATCTCATCGTCGAATTGCGGCTGATGCTGTGGGAAAAACCCGACGACAAGGTCACGGATCTCATGCGCAGCATGCGCGAAGGGCTTTTCCTGTGAAATTTTGGTGACAACAGCACCCTTTGTTACGATCCCTAACAGTTGATGATCTTTACGATGCTTGAACCGGGGGTCGGCCTATGCCATAGGCAGGTTCATCTAAAGTTCAAGGGAGCATAATATGGCTCAAGCCACTGGCCTCATGGCAGGCAAACGCGGCGTCATCCTCGGCGTAGCAAACAACCGTTCGATAGCGTGGGGTATTGCCAAGGCCTGCTCGGATGCCGGAGCCGAAATCGCATTGACGTGGCAGGGCGATGCCCTGAAGAAGCGCGTCGAGCCGCTCGCTCAGGAACTCGGCGCCTTCATGGCCGGCCATTGCGACGTGACCGAGCCGGCAACGATCGATGCCGTCATCGACACGCTGGAGGCGAAATGGGGCAAGATCGATTTCGTCGTGCACGCCATCGCGTTTTCCGACAAGGACGAGCTGACCGGCCGTTACCTCGATACCAGCCGCGACAACTTCACGAAGACGATGGACATCTCCGTCTATTCCTTCACCGCGGTTGCACAGCGCGCCGAGCGAATCATGAATGACGGCGGCTCCATGATCACCCTCACCTATTATGGTGCGGAAAAGGTCATGCCGCACTACAACGTCATGGGTGTCGCAAAGGCTGCTCTCGAAGCAAGCGTGCGCTACCTCGCAGTCGACCTCGGCAGCCGCGGTATCCGCGTCAACGCGATCTCGGCAGGCCCGATCAAGACGCTCGCAGCCTCGGGCATCGGCGACTTCCGCTACATCCTGAAGTGGAACGAATATAACGCGCCGCTGAAGCGGACCGTCACGATCGACGAAGTCGGCAATTCCGCCCTCTATCTGCTGTCCGATCTGTCGACGGCCGTTACCGGCGAAATCCATCACGTCGATTCGGGCTATCATACGGTCGGCATGAAGGCCGTGGACGCGCCCGACATTTCCGTCGCGAAGGACTGACCAACAGGAAGCTGACCGTGTCGCCCATCCTCTATGTGATACGCCACGGTCAGACCGACTGGAATGCTGAACGCCGGCTGCAAGGGCAGAAGGATATTGACCTGAACGCCATCGGCCGCGAACAGGCGCGGCAGAACGGCGTCGATCTTGCGGAAATCCTCGCCTTCGAAAACCGGCCCTTCGATTTCGTCGCAAGCCCATTGCGGCGCACCCGCGAAACCATGGAAATCGTTCGGCAGGCCATGGGGCTGCCGCCCAAGAACTACAGCACCGACGACAGGTTGGTCGAAGTGTCCTTCGGGGCCTGGGAAGGCTTTACTCTCAAGGAATTGAAGGCGACGGAGCCCGACCGTCTCGCCGAGCGCAAGGCGAACAAATGGGACTTCATCCCGCCCGGTGAAGATGCCGAAAGCTATGAAATCCTCTCCTGGCGTGTGGGCTCATGGCTGGCATCCGTCGACCGTCCAACGGTTTGCGTCACGCATGGCGGCGTCATCCGTACGCTGTTCCGTCTGATCGGCGATGTCGAAAAGGAAGAGGCGGCGGAAATCCCGATCCATCAGGACCAGATCCTGAAGGTCGATCCGGAAATGAAGATTATCGGCTGGATGTAACGCGCTTCCGGATGAGACCGAGGATCGTCGCCTCGCACAACTGCTTAAAACCGATCAATCGAAAGTTCTAGGTTCTCCACCGCGTAAGTGCCTGGCGAAGCCGGGGTTTATTGGACAATATCAAGATCGTTGACGACGCGCTTGCCGTCCACTTCCGTGTAGAAGACGACGACCTTCACACCGGCCTGCAGGCCGCTGAAATCGAAGTCCTCGGGCACCTGGTAGCTCTTGCCATCATCCAGCGTGATGTTGAAGTTCTTCGCATCGACCTTCTTGATGACGGCCTCGACATCTGCGCTTTCAGCAAACCCAGCGACAGGAGCAAGCAGGCTTGCCGTGGCCAAAAGCGTCGCTACAAAAAAGCGCATCGTCGTCACCCTTCAGGTAAATTGATTATGATTTCTTATGCAGCCTAGAAAACACGTCGAATATGGCGGAAGTTGCCCCCAATAATGACGTCGCCCGCCCAATTGGTGAATGCATCGTCACAATCCACAATTCGGATTAATCTTTGTTTACCATGCCGATGCTTGAGGAAGAAAAACGCCGGACGCCGTTTCCGAGGCAACTGAAAGAAAGATTTTGTCTTGTCGGCATTTTGGCCTATGAGTGGGCCGCAATTGCAAGTGACAAGACGCGACCTGCCCGTCAGGCTGCGCTAATCCGGTCGTTTTACATGTCGCATAATACATTCGGTCACCTCTTCCGCGTCACCACCTGGGGCGAAAGCCACGGTCCGGCGCTCGGCTGCGTCGTCGACGGCTGCCCTCCGGGCCTCCGTTTCAAGCTACAGGACATTCAGACCTGGCTCGATAAGCGCAAACCGGGGCAATCGCGTTTTGTGACGCAGCGGCGCGAGGACGATCTCGTCAAGGTTCTGTCCGGCGTCATGATGGACGAGGATGGCGAGACGATGATCTCGACCGGGACGCCGATCTCGATGCTGATCGAGAATACCGACCAGCGCTCGAAGGATTATGGCGAAATCGCACGACGTTATCGTCCCGGTCATGCGGACTATACCTATGACGTCAAATACGGCATTCGCGACTACCGCGGCGGCGGTCGCTCCTCGGCCCGCGAAACCGCGGCGCGCGTCGCAGCCGGCGGCATCGCCCGCCTCGTCGTGCCCGGCGTGACCATCCGCGGCGCGCTGGTGCAGATCGGCAAGCACAAGATCAACCGCGCCAACTGGGATTGGGCTCAGGTCGATCAGAATCCATTCTTCGCTCCCGATCCGGAAATCGTGCCGGTGTGGGAAGAGTATCTCGACGGCATCCGCAAGGCCGGCTCCTCGATCGGTGCCGTGGTGGAAGTCGTGGCGGAAGGCGTCCCGGCCGGGCTTGGCGCACCGATCTACGGCAAGCTCGATCAGGACATCGCCTCGCTGCTGATGTCGATCAACGCCGTCAAGGGTGTCGAAATCGGCGAAGGTTTCGCATCCGCCGAACTAACAGGCGAGGAAAATGCCGACGCGATGCGCATGGGCAACGACGGCAAGCGCATTTTCCTGTCCAATCATGCCGGCGGCATCCTGGGCGGTATTTCCACAGGCGAGCCCATCGTCGCACGCTTTGCCATCAAGCCGACTTCGTCGATCCTGACGGAACGCCAGTCGATCGATGCCGATGGCAACAATGTCGATGTGCGCACCAAGGGCCGTCACGATCCTTGCGTCGGCATTCGTGCCGTACCGATCGGCGAGGCGATGGTCGCCTGCGCCGTTGCCGATCATTATCTGAGGGATCGCGGCCAAACGGGCCAGCATAGGTAGGGACTTCGAGATGTCTTACGATCAGAAGCGTGTTGTCGATGCCATCCGGGCGTTCGAAGCCGGCGAGATCGTCGTCGTCATGGACGATAACGACCGCGAGAACGAAGGCGATCTGATCGTTGCCGCCGTTCACTGCACGCCGGAAAAGATGGCCTTCATCGTCCGGCACACTTCCGGTATCGTCTGCACGCCGATGCCGCGCGAGGAGGCCAAGCGGCTGAACCTCAATGCCATGGTCGCGGAAAATGATTCCGCCCATACGACGGCCTTCACCGTTTCCGTCGATTTCAAGCACGGCACCACAACAGGCATTTCCGCCGACGACCGGACGCTGACCGTGCGAAACCTCGCCAATCCGAACGTCGGTCCCACCGATTTCGTCCGTCCCGGCCATATCTTCCCGCTGGTTGCGCGCGAAGGCGGCGTGCTGATGCGTTCGGGCCATACCGAAGCCGCCGTCGACCTCTGCAAGCTTGCCGGCCTGCCGCCGATCGGCGTCATCAGCGAGCTCGTCAATGATGACGGCACGGTGACACGCGGCCAGCAGGTGGTGGAATTCGCCGAGCAAAACGGCCTGAAGCTCGTCTCCGTCGCCGATCTCATCGCCTATCGCCAGCGCAAGGAAACACTAATCGAGCTCGGCACCAGCTTCGACATCGAAACACCGTTCGGCAAGGCACGCGCCCACACCTATTCCTTGCCCTGGGACACGATGCAGCATCTCGCCGTGGTCTTCGGCGACATCCGCGACGGCATCGATATTCCGGTCCGGCTGCATCCGGAAAGTGTCGCTGAGGATCTGTTCGGCAAGCGCCGTCCGGTCGATTTCTACATGAAGAAGATCTCCGAGGAAGGCCGAGGCGTCATTATCTATCTGCGGGAAGGTTCCGTCGGTGTCGGTCATTTCGACAATGGCCGCAAGGCGCGCCAGGCCGAACGTGAGAGCCATGCCGAGGCACAGGCGCGAGACAGCGAATGGCTGGAAATCGGCCTCGGCGCGCAGATCCTGAAGGATCTCGGCGTCAGCTCGATCAAGCTGCTCACCAGCCGCGAACGGCACTATGTCGGCCTCGAAGGTTTTGGCATCAAAATCGCCACAACGGAAATCTGCTGATTCCACCCTCCCCTTGAGGGGGAGAGTCGGAGCAAAGCTCCGGGGTGGAGTGATCGCGTCGATCTCCGCAACCAAACAATTGTCACCCACACCCGCCGCTGCGCGGCGACCTCCGCCCTCAAGGGGGAGGTGATGAAAACTCGCGATCCAGCAGGCCCATCATGATGTCGTCGTGCCAGCGGCCATTGACGTAAGCGGTCTCCCGCTCCCTTCCTTCGACGATAAAGCCGCATTTTTCATAGGCGCGGATGGCGCGCTTGTTGTAGGCGAGCACGCGTATTCCGATGCGATGCAGTCTCATCTCGCCGAAGGCATGATCTAGCAGAAGCGTGATCGCTTCCGTGCCAAAGCCTTTACCAAGCAACGCCGGATCATAAATCCCGATCGCCATCGTCGCGCGCCGGTCCTGGCGATTGACGTTATCCAATCTGATCACGCCGGCAAAGGCGCCCTTGATCTCGATAACCCATGCGTGAGGGTGATCGGCAATACCCTGAACCCATCGCGTTGCGCCCTCCCGGGTGATGGGCTCGATGTCCTCTTTACCGACGCCATACATCTCCACGATCTCGGCATTGGTGCCCAAAGCGAAGCGCACATCGGCGTCCTCGGCACATGGCTGGCGGAGCCTGACATTGCTGCCTTTTAGAATCAGCGACGACAACGAACTCTCCTCTTCGGGTGTTCTTCTGCCTATTGGACTCTGTCAGTTATGTCCCTTCAAGGGGAATGTGGCAAAGCTTACAATCGATCCGGCCATGTGGCACCGAATAAGCGAAGCCAATTATCATAGGCAAATTTTCGCAGGGTTAGTTCATCGAATCCGCTTTGGCGCATGGCATCCACGAGGCGCGGCAAGCCGCTAGCATCTCCGATCTCGCGAGGCATGACGGCACCATCGAAATCCGATCCGAGAGCGACCCCATCCGGTCCAACGCGAGTGATGAGGTAATCGATCTGGCGAATAACGGCGTCGAGCGGGGTGTCCTCGTCAAGATTGGCATCCGCGCGGATATCGTTGACGGCCAAATTCAGCCCAACGACCCCGCCGGTGTCGCGGATCGCGTCCAATTGCCGATCGGTGAGGTTGCGGGTCGATGGACATATGGCGTGTGCGCAGGCGTGCGTGGCAACGAGCGGAGCGGTGCTCAATGCCGCGACATCCCAAAATCCGCGCTCGTTCAGATGGGAAACATCGATCATGATCCCGAGTTCGTTGCATCTTCTGACGAGGTTCTTTCCCAAATCCGTCAGGCCGGGCCCGTATCGGGCGATCTCGGATAGGCGAACGGAACCCCATAGCCGAAGATATTCGGACGGCTCCACACAATGCCCAGGGATCGAAGGCCGGCATCATAGAGGTTATCCAGATAGGCGAGATCGGGGCCGATGGCGTCGGCGCCTTCCATATGGAGTACGATGGCGAATGCGCCGTCATATTCAGCCGCCTTGATCTCCCTTACGCTCGTTGCTAGACGGATTTTATCACCCGAGCGCCCGATCAGCTTCCTTATGGCCGCAAGCTGCCCATCGATTTGCCGGCGGGCATGGTCCCGATGCAAAGCTTCGGCATAGCGAACTTCGTAGCCATTGTGGGTGATCGTCAGATCATCTACCGGCTCATGCTCCGGCGCGGCGTACATCGCAAACAATCCGCCGGCCAAGCCTCCTTCGAGTGCTCTTGGAAGATCGAGATGTCCGGCCTCGGACCGCGCCAGAAAATCGCGGCCGTCGGCCTTATAGTCCAGCATGAACTGGACCGCATCATTATGCCCATCGAAAATCCAGATAGTGTCCATGCGACCGCAGTCCCGATAGCTCAGAGGCAGTTTCGCTCTCGCGTCAACGCAATTCGCTGCCGATTCTCCGAAAAAGGAACATCGGTTATCCACGCCAGCCGTCGAGAAACACGACCCTCTCGACGCCAGTGAAACGGGCGACACGTTCCAGCTCCGCTTCCAGCTTCTCCAGCCGGCCGGCCGATGCCTTGACGCCCGGTTCCAGCCACAGGCGTTTGACATCGAGCGTTCCCGCCTTGCGGTCGGCCTTCATGTCGATCCGTCCGATCAGCCGGTCGCCCTCCAGCAATGGGAAGACGTAATAGCCGTATTCGCGCTTCGGCTCGGGCACGAAAATCTCGATGCGGTAGAAGAAGCCGAAGAGACGTTCGGTCCGATTGCGATCCCGCAGAGTCGGATCGAAGGGGCTCAGCACGCGAATGCGCGCCGGTGCCTCGGCATGACTGTCGAGCGTTTCATGGAAATCGAGGAAGGCGACGGACGAGCGCGGCTTGCCGCCGGCGGCCGGCTCGATCAGTATTTCGGTCAATTCGTCACGATGGGTCTCGACCCAGCTCTTGGCTTCCTGCGGCGTGACCAGATCCCAGAAGGCGGCGATTTCACCTGAGGTCGCAAAGCCGAGGCGCTGCAGCGCGCTGCGGCAGGCCCAGTCGACGAATTCATCGTGCTCCACTTCCGGCTCATGGAAATGAGCCGGAAGCACACGCTCCACGAGGTCGTAGACCTTCTGGAAATTGGTGCGGCCGGCGATCGCGAACTTGCCGGTGCGCCAGAAATATTCGAGCGCCGTCTTGTTGGGGTGCCAATTCCACCAGCCACCGGAGACATGATCCTCCGCCTTGACCTCGCGGGCGGTGATCGCGCCGTTCTTCAGCACGCGCTCGTAGGTTTCCTCGAAAGCCGCCTCGAACCCCTCGCCGCGCCATTTCCGCCAGCGCTCGATGATCGCCACTTCCTCGCGGCGAAAACGGTGCTTCCAATAGACGAAGAAAGCGCTCGGCAGGATGGAGGCGTCGTGCGTCCAGTTCTCGAAGAGCGCGCCGTCCTTTTCCAGAAGTTCCGTCAGATGCTCGCGCCGATAGGTCTGGTTGCGCGAAAACAGGATCTGGTGATGGGCACGCTCGACGGTGCCTATGCTATCGACCTGCACGAAGCCGATGTCGTGGATGAGCTGCAGCAGCCCCGCCTTGGTCAAGGCGCGGTTCGGCGGATTGGCAAGCCCCTGCTTGGCAAGGAACACGCGGCGAGCGTCACGATTCGAGAGCAGATTCGTCATAAGCGGATCATAGGCATAAATTCCCATGCTTTCAAAGAGGCCCTGATTTGATAAATCGAGGCGATGCGCTATAGCTCCGCGATAGAGCAATTCCAGGAAAAGTGCTCAGCGGTTTTCCGTTCGGGATTGCGAGACAATAAAAGGCTGGAGCGGCTCGCAGGTTCCGTGAAGCGCTGAACCGCTCCAGCTTATCGAACAAGGAAGCCGCTTGGACATCCGCTTCGAAAATGCCGGCGTCGATTACGGCAAGCGCACTGCGCTGTTTCCGCTGAGCCTGACGCTTCAAGAGCGTCGTATTGGCGTAATCGGCCTCAACGGCTCCGGCAAGACGACCTTTGCACGGCTGATCAATGGGCTTGTCAAGCCGACGAGCGGGCGCGTTGTGGTCGATGGGCTCGATACGGTCGGCGACGCTGCCAAAGTGCTCGGCAAGGTCGGCTATATCTTCCAGTCGCCGCAGAACCAGATCATCCTGCCCATCGTGCGCGACGACATTGCCTACGGGCTAAAGGCACGCGGATGTGACAAGACGCAAATCGATGCGGCGGTCGAAGGCATTCTCGGGCGGTTCGGTGTTAGCCATCTCGGCGCGCGGCGGGCACATGAGCTTTCCGGTGGTGAGTTGCAGATGGCTGCGCTCTGCTCGGTACTGGTCACCGGCCCCGATATCCTCATTCTCGACGAACCGACCAACCAGCTCGATCTGAGGAATCGGGCACTCGTGCAGAGGACCATGGCGACGCTTCCAGAAAATGTCATCGTCATCAGCCACGACCTGCCGCTGCTTGAGGATTTCGACCGCGTGCTGTTGTTTGATCAGGGCCGGCTTGTTGTCGATGGGCCCGCAATGGAGGCCATCGCGCGTTACAAGGAGATGGCCGGCTGATGCAGACGCTGCATGTGGAAGCGGATACATGGGTGCATCGGCTCTCGCCGCGCGTGAAGCTGCTTGCGCTTGCTGCACTCGGCGTATTGCTTTTCCTGACCCAGTCCATCGCGCTGCTCGCCTGCGCAAACCTTGTCGGTGCCGCCCTTTATCTTCGCAGCGGCCTGCTAATTGCAGAGGCGCTCAAGCGGCTGCGACCTATCCTCGTCTCGATTGCCGTCCTGGCCATATTCGCCGCGCTCGTCGGCCCGCTTCATGCCGCAATCGTCACGGCGCTGCGATTGACGGCGCTGGCGCTATTTGCCGCCACAGTGACGGCAACGACATCGATGGCCGACTTCATCGATGAAATCACCGCCCTTGCCATGCCGCTCGAAAAGCTCGGCCTGCTCAAAGCCGCCGATATCGGCCTTGCGATCGGCCTGGTCATCCGTTTCGTGCCTGAAATTCTCGATCGCTACCGCGCGATCCGCGAAGCCCACCAGGCGCGCGGAATCAAGGTTCGCCTGGCAACCACGCTTGTACCGCTCATCATCCTGACCCTGCGCGATGCGGACAACATCGCGGCGGCGATTGACGCGCGCGGCATTCGGCGTCAATGAACGTAAAACTCTTTCGGAAGGAGCCGCCATGAACACCCGCGATCTCGTCCTCTCGGCGCTGTTTGCCGCCATCATCGTGGCGCTCGGCCTCTTGCCGCCAATCCCGATCGGCATCATTCCGGTTCCGATCACGGCTCAGTCGCTCGGCGTGATGCTTGCCGGCGTCGTGCTCGGCGCCAAGCGCGGGACCATCGCAGTGCTCTTGGTGGTGGTGCTTGTCACGATTGGCTTGCCGGTGCTGTCGGGTGGCCGTGGTGGTCTTGCGGTGTTTGCAGGTCCGACGGCCGGCTTCTTCGTCGGCTGGATATTCGCAGCCTTCGTCACCGGCTATCTCTCCGAGAGATTGGTGAAGCCGGAGCAAAGCGGCCTATCTCAGGGAATCGGCTTCTTTATCGCCGCCGTCATCGGCGGCGTGGTGGTGCTTTACGCGTTCGGCATTGCCTGGCTGGCGATCAATATCGGCTTCAGCAAGGCATTTATCGGATCTCTGGGCTTCGTGCCGGGCGATATCATCAAGGCCGTGGTTGCGGCCCTGGTCGGCCGCGCCGTCATGGCCGGCTACCCGCTTCTGCCGCAGCGGAGCTAGGACGACGCCTAGCAAAGCACATAGTCGCTTTCGTCAGCATCACCCTTAATGTATTGAGATGAAAAAATCGCGCGTGAATAAAGAACTCAGAATTATGCCTTTTCGCGAAAAGGTAACACGCCTCATATTCCTATCTATTTTATTTGTACCATGCTTATTTATAGTTGATTTCTTTAAGTCAGATTTGGTAATGTATATCGTTGGCTGCTCATACATTTACATATTCTACTGCGTCTGTAAGGGAGAAAGCGTTTTTCCCTTTTATTTTCACAATCGCACCAAGAATCGAAAATAGCATTTTGAAAGTCCGGCATAGATAATGTTGCAAGTCTCCGCACTTTCGCGGGACTACAAATCCCATTCCGAGCCTCTAATTAGTTTCGGCATAGTTCAGGCCAAATATTTATAGAGCCAGTCGCGCGTGTCTTCGGGCAGCGGCACGGGATCATGCTCGTCGCCGCGGACTGCGAGCCAGAGAATTTCCACCTCCGCAGCCAGTTCGTTGCCGGTTTCGACCGAGACGACGAAACCGATCGACTTGCCGCCAATCTTGTTGACGCTGATCGAGTAGCGGGCGAGGTCATCATAGTGCAAGGCGTGGTGCAGCGAGCATGATGCCTTCTTGGCGATATAGATAGGCTCGTCGTCGACCAGCGGTCGCGTGCGCCAAAAGTTGGAGAGTGCGGTCTCCGCCTGCGAGATGTAGGAGGCGATAAACATCTGGCCGTGCCGGTCGACATCGCGCGGCGGCACCCTTACCTCGATGACATCGGATCGTTCTGTTCTCGCCATGACGCATAACCTTGGCCGACGCCATACTGACCTTAATGAAAGCTTAACACCACGCTTCGATAAGTAAACGGGCGCCATTCCAAAGTGGTTAAGATGGATTGTTGACATTGTAGTGACATGGTCCATGTCCTGTAATAGGCGTCACACTTCATTTATAGATTGGCCCCATGAGCACACGTCTTTACGAACATCCGATCTTTCTTGAACACATCGTTCCGGCAGGTCACCCCGAACGGCCGGATCGGCTGCGATCGCTGAATATCGCGCTGGAGCATCCGAATTTCGAGCGGCTGGACCGGCGAAAAGCGCCTGCCGCGCACGAAGATGCGGTCCTGCTTGCCCACCCCGAAGAGCATCTGGATTTCGTGCTGCGTTCGATGCCGGACAGAGGCGATGACGGCGAGATCAACCAGATCGAAGCCGATACTTATGCCAGCCCGAAGACGCTGCAGGCGATCATGCATGGCGTCGGCGGCGCCATGGCGGCGGTCGACGACGTCTTCTCCGGTGCGGCCGACAATGTCTTCGTCGCGGCCCGGCCGCCCGGTCATCATGCCGAGAAGACCAAGGCCATGGGCTTCTGTTTCTTCAACAATGCCGCGATTGCCGCCCGCCATGCGCAAAAGGCCCACGGCGCCGAGCGTGTCGCCATCGTCGATTGGGACGTGCATCACGGCAATGGCACGCAGGACATCTTCTGGGACGATCCGTCCGTGCTCTTCTGTTCCACCCACCAGATGCCGCTTTATCCGGGTAGCGGCAAGAAGGATGAAAGTGGCACGTACAATACCATCGTCAATGCACCGCTCTCTCCCAATACAGGCGGCGATCATTTCCGAGAGGCCTTCAAGTCGCGCATCCTGCCGGCGCTCGCCGACTTCAGCCCCGATCTCATCATCATCTCGGCCGGATTCGACGCCCATCACCGCGATCCCCTGGCGCAACTGAACCTGACCGGCGAGGATTTCGACTGGGCAACGGGGCGGCTGCTGGAAGTTGCGGATCGCAGCGCGAAGAACCGGGTCGTCAGCCTGCTCGAAGGCGGCTATGATCTGGAAGGTCTCGCCGAGTCGGCGGGGATGCATATTCTACGCATGATGAGAGGTTGACGATGAGCGAGAACGCCAAGGCAGATGTTTCGGGCTATTCCTTCGAGAAGGCCGTGGCGGAGCTTGAAAGCATCGTTGCACGGCTTGAGCGCGGCGACGTGGCGCTCGATGAATCCATTTCGATCTATGAGCGCGGCGAAGCGCTGAAGAAGCATTGCGAGGCGCTGCTTTCGGCTGCGGAAAATCGCATCGAGAAGATCAGGCTCGACCGAGCCGGCAAGCCGCAGGGCACGGAAGCCCTTGATGGCGCGTGAGACAAAGCCAGAAAATTTGAGTTTGGGTGACATTGCCGGTAGGTTGGCCCGGTAGGTTGCGTTCCGACCGAAAGGAGAGCCGTTATGTCTTTCTTCCCAGGCAACGATCCCCAGGCCGGCGATGCCTTCGCCTGCGATGCCATCGAGAACCTTATCATTCCGCGCACCAGCGACCTTGGCGGCTTCTCCGTGCGGCGCGCGCTTCCAAGCAGCCGGCGCCGGCTGGTGGGGCCGTTCATCTTCTTCGACCGCATGGGACCTGCGATTTTACGGCCGGGCCAGGCGCTCGATGTGCGCCCGCATCCGCATATCGGCCTTTCCACCGTCACCTATTTGTTCGATGGCGAGATCCGCCATATGGACAGCCTCGGCACGGCCAAGGTGATCCGCCCCGGCGACGTCAACCTGATGACGGCCGGGCGCGGTATCGTGCATTCCGAGCGCACGCCGGAAAACCTGCGCGACCATCCATTCGCCATGTCCGGCCTGCAGACTTGGCTGGCGCTGCCCGACGACAAGGAGGAAATCGATCCCTCCTTCGCCCATACGGAAAAGGATGACCTACCAACGATTGCCGACGGCGGCGTGACCGGACGCGTTGTCATCGGTGAATTCGAGGGCCTGAAATCGTCAGTGAAATCCTTCTCGGACACTCTCTACGTCGATCTTCAGCTCCAGCCCAATACGACGTTTCCTTTTGGAGCAGCACATGAGGAGCGCGCGGTCTATATTCTCTCCGGTTCTCTCGTCGTCGCCGGCGACCGTTTCGAACAGGATCAACTCCTCGTCTTCCGTCCTGGCGATGCGATAACGCTGGAGGCTGGCGAAAAAGGCTGTCATCTCATGCTTTTTGGCGGTGCAGCGCTCAATTCGAAGCGCTATATCTGGTGGAATTTCGTCTCGTCCTCAAAGGAGCGCATCGAAAAGGCCAAGGAAGAATGGCGCACGGGCCGCTTCGATATCGTGCCGGGCGACGAAGAAGAGTTCATTCCCCTGCCGGAGGGCTAACGGGTTCATAACACTCCCACATGTTTCTTGTTCGGGAGTACCTTGAATTCGGCGTCTTTTGTCGCAATCTGTTTTGACGTAAAGGCGGACAACCGCCCAAGAATAGCAAGAAAGAGGCATCAGCCTTGACACAAATGCCACAGACGCCCCTGCTGGACCGGGTCCAATATCCTTCCGACCTGCGAAAGCTGGAGGACCGGGAATTGCCGCAGCTCGCCCGCGAAGTTCGCGACGAGATGATCGATGCGGTATCGCGTACCGGCGGACATCTCGGCGCCGGCCTCGGTGTTGTCGAACTGACCATTGCCATCCACAGCGTCTTCAATACGCCGAACGATCGCCTCATCTTCGACGTTGGACATCAGTGTTATCCTCACAAGATCCTGACCGGGCGCCGCGACCGCATCCGCACGCTGCGCCAGGAAAACGGTCTTTCCGGCTTCACGCGCCGAGCCGAGAGCGAATATGATCCCTTCGGCGCCGCACACTCCTCGACTTCCATCTCCGCCGGTCTCGGCATGGCGGTTGCCGCCGAGCTCGATAATACCGACCGCCGCGTGATCGCCGTTATCGGCGACGGTGCCATGTCGGCCGGCATGGCCTATGAAGCTCTCAACAATGCCGGTGCGCTCGATGCGCGGCTGATCGTCATCCTCAACGACAACGACATGTCGATCGCCCCGCCGACGGGAGCGATGAGCGCCTATCTTGCCCGCCTCGCCTCCGGCCGCACCTATATGGGCTTCCGGGATTTCGGCAAGAAACTGACCGCCTATCTCGGCAAGAAGGTCGACCGCGCCATCACACGGGCAGTCGAGCACGCACGGGGCTATGTGACCGGCGGCACCATGTTCGAGGAAATGGGCTTCTACCATATCGGTCCGATCGACGGCCATTCCTTCGAGCATCTGCTGCCGGTATTGCGCAATGTGCGCGACAATGCACAAGGCCCGGTGCTGATCCATGTGGTGACGCAGAAGGGCAAGGGCTATCCCCCGGCCGAAGCGGCTGCCGACAAATATCATGGCGTCAACAAGTTCGACGTCATCACCGGCGCTCAGACCAAGGTGAAGCCGAATGCGCCGAGCTACACAAGCGTCTTTGCGGACGCTTTGGTGCAAGAGGCGACCCTTGACGACAAGATTGTCGGCATCACCGCCGCCATGCCGAACGGCACCGGCCTCGACAAGCTGCAAGAATTCTTCCCCAAGCGCTGTTTCGACGTCGGCATTGCCGAGCAGCATGCCGTAACCTTCGCCGCCGGCCTTGCCGCTGAAGGTTATAAGCCCTTTGCCGCCCTTTACTCCACCTTCCTGCAACGCGCCTATGACCAGGTGGTGCATGATGTGGCGATCCAGGGCCTGCCGGTTCGCTTCCCGATAGACCGTGCGGGCTTCGTCGGCGCCGATGGGCCGACACATGCCGGCTCCTTCGATACCGCATTCCTCGCCACCCTGCCCGGTTTTGTCGTCATGGCCGCCGCCGACGAGGCAGAGCTCAAGCATATGGTACGCACAGCCGCCGCCTATGATCTCGGCCCGATTTCCTTCCGCTATCCACGTGGGGAAGGCGTCGGCGTCGATCTGCCGGAGCGCGGTCAGATTCTCGAGATCGGCAAGGGCCGCGTCATCAAGCAGGGGACGAAAGTCGCCCTGCTCTCCTTTGGCACGCGTCTGGCCGACAGTCTTGCAGCCGCCGAGGATCTCGACGCTGCCGGCTTGTCGACGACGGTGGCCGATGCGCGCTTCGCCAAACCGCTCGACCGCGATCTCATTCGCCAGCTTGCCGCCCACCACGAGATCCTCATCACCATCGAGGAAGGCTCGGTGGGGGGCTTCGGTAGTCAAGTCATGCAGTTCCTTGCCAATGACGGCCTGCTCGACAGCGGCCTGAAGGTCCGCTCGCTGGTCATGCCCGATATCTGGATGGAGCAGGCTAAGCCTGAGGCCATGAATGCCATGGCGGGCCTTGATCGCGCCGGCATCGTGCAGACGGTATTCCAGGCACTCGGCCGCGGCCGGATTGTCGAAGCAGCCGGATGACGCGCAAAAATCAGGCGGCCCTACGGCTGCTTGACATCATCAGGTCCGAGCATATCAGGCATCGAGTGCATTGAAGACCGCTACACGGTCCCGTCCTGCTGCCTTGGCCTGATAGAGCGCAGAGTCGACATTCTTCAACAGCGGGATACGCGTCGCGCCATCATGCGGCGCGAGCGCGGCGCCGATGCTGAGCCTTGCGAAAATCGACACGCCATCTACAACGAAAGGGGCCCTGAAGGCCGCAAGCAGCCGTTCGGACAGGGATACGAGTGCATTCTTGTTGGGCGAGTCCGGGACGAATATCGCAAATTCGTCACCTCCCATGCGCACGACGATGTCGTCCGCGCGCAGGACCGAACGGATACGCACGGATGCCTCGCACAGAACTTCGTCGCCGACATTGTGACCGAAACGGTCATTGATCGATTTGAAGCCATCCATGTCGAGATAGAGGACGCCGAAATTGCTGCCTGTCGCTACCGCCGTGCTCAACGCACCATCAACGATAGATTCCAGCGCCGATCGATTGAAGAAACGAGTCAGCGGATCGGTCATGGCCGCCGCGCGCAGATCATTCTCGGCTATTCCCATCAGCAAGTTCGTTTTCTGCAGACGCAGAAGCGCGCTTGCGATCTGGGCAAAGCGCCTCAGATTTTGCTCCTCGCTCGAGGAAAATCGCCTCGGCCTTTGATCGAGAATGCAGAAGGCACCTACCGGCAGACCGTTCTCCAATCGCACCGGCGCACCGGCATAAAACCGAAAATGGGGATCATCGAGCACGAAAGGGGCAGTCTTCAGCTCCGGTTCTTCCGTAAGGTCCGGAAGGACCAGCAGTTCGTCATCGAAAACCACCCGCGTGCAGATCGACATATCGCGCGAGCATTCAGCGATCTTCAGCCCCGCCTGCCCCGCTATGCGTTGCCAGTCCTCGTCGATAATGTTGATTGCCGCATAGGGCGTCTCGAACACGCCTCTTGCTAGTTCCGCAAGTGTCGCGAGCTCCGGCGTCGGACCGCTGTGAATCGCATTCAGGGAGCGTACGGCCAAAAGTCTCTGTGTTTCATTGGCCGGAACTCGGACGAGCTGTCCCATTCAGATCTCCCTCAGCATCATTATGCGTACTATAAAAAGGGGCGTTCGCCGCTCAGGGCAACCCTGCCGCCGATCAAATATTTAATAAATCTTGACCAAAGGATGGTCCGCTGAAAACAAGGTCATGACCTAAAGAGCCGCTCTTCCAGGGAAAGAACGCTTCCGGCGCGGCGGCGCTGCACCATAGTCGGACAGGCCGCAGCTGATGATGCTTCTCATACACATTGTGAAAAAGCAAAGCGGCCCGCCGCAAGGCGACGGGCCGACAAAGTCCATGAAGATGATTCGCCGTGAGCCGTCCCTAAAGGGCGCTCACAAAGCCATCGTCGAACGCTCAGAATTCTTCCCAATCGTCCCGCGCGGTGGCGGCAGCTGCAGCGGTTGCCTTTCCGGCGAAGGCCTTGGCAACGGTGCGGCCCAGAGCCCGAGCCGGTGATGCGGCCGGTTTCGAGCGTGCGGTCGCAACGGCCGGACGGACAGGAGCAGCCTGTGCGGCATCGCCGAGGCGGAACTGCTGGAGCAGCTCGTTAAGAGCTGCGGCCTCGCGAGCGAGCGCATGGCTTGCCGCCGTCTGCTCCTCGACCATGGCGGCATTCTTCTGCGTGCCCTGATCCATGTTGTTGACGGCAGTGTTGATCTCCTGCAGGCCGGTCGACTGCTCGCGGGTCGCCGTCACGATCGCGCCGACATGGCGGTTGATTTCCTGCACTTCCGACACGATCAATTCCAGCGCCTTGCCGGTCTCGCCGACCAGCGACACCCCAGTATTGACCTGATCGCTCGACGTCGTGATGAGCGATTTTATCTCTTTGGCGGCGTTGGCGGAGCGCTGAGCAAGCTCGCGCACTTCCTGAGCAACGACCGCAAAGCCCTTGCCGGCATCCCCCGCACGCGCGGCCTCGACGCCGGCGTTCAGCGCCAAGAGATTGGTCTGGAAGGCGATGTCATCGATGACGCTGATGATGTTGCTGATTTCGCCCGAGGATTTTTCGATCTGCTGCATGGCCGAGACGGCTTTGCGAACCACTTCGCCCGACCGTTCCGCACCGAGGCGGGCACGTTCAACGAGATGGCCGACATCCTCGGCCCGCTTGGCGGAGTCGCGAACCGTCGTCGTGACCTGCTCTAGTGCTGCGGCCGTTTCTTCGACGGCGGCAGCCTGCTGTTCGGTACGGTGCGCCAGATCGTCGGCGGCCGAACGAATTTCGTCAGCACCCGCATTGATGGCGCGCGCATTGAAGCCGACAGACTGCAGGGCGGCTTCCAGCTTCTCGACTGCATTGTTGAAATCGGCGCGAACACTATCGAATTGCGGCGCAAAGCTGTTGTGAAGGCGGGTTGCGACATTGCCCGCCGATAGAGCCGAAAGGCCGCCGGCGAGCGCTTCCATGGCGAAGCGGATTTCACCTTCCTCCCGCGCCTTCTGCTCGTCATTCATCAGGCGCTGACGTTCGGCATCGCCGCGCATGCGCTCGGTCTCACCGGCAAGACGCAGCTTCTCGATGCCGGCCTGCTTGAAGACGAGCACTGCATCGGCCATGCGGCCGATTTCGTCGCCGCGGCCAACAGCCGGGACTTCGACGTCATGCTCGCCATTTGCCAGACGGCCCATGGCCGCCGTCATGCCGACGATCGGGCGCACGATGATCCGCGACAGCAGCCATGCAAGCACGGCGGCGGCGAGCGAGGCGAAGATACCGCCGGCGATAAGCGTCAGGCGAAGATCACCATTGGCATCGTCCTGCATGGCTGCCAGGTCGCTCGCCCTGGCGCGTGCGGCCTTCTTGATCTTGGCGGCAGCTTCGCGGAAGCCATCAAGCTGACCCTTGGTTTCGTTCTGGCCGATCTTGACGATCTGGTCGAGCGGCATCTCGGTTTCCTTGCGCGCCTTGGCCTGTGGCTCCGCGAGCTGATGGAAATAGAGATCGGCAGCCTTTTGCATGTTGTCGATCGCCTGCTGCAGATCCGGAGAATCGGCCGCGATCTGCTTGGCGGCGGCGATGCTTTTCAGCATCCGCTCGCGATTGTTGAAGATATCGCCATAGGTGCTTTCGCTGCGCAGCAGCAGGAAGCCGCGCAGATTGACAGCCTGTTCCAGCATGGCCTGCAGGGAATCGTCGATCTGGCTGACAAGCTGCTGCGACTTGGTCTGCTCGGCGGCGGCACCGGCCGACACTTCTTCCTTGGAATAGACGAATGCCGAAACGCAGGCGAAGATGGCGATCAACGCCGTGAACGTGATGGCAAGCTTGCCATTCAGCGAGAGTTTTTTCGCAAACATGGGCGAGCGCCTCCTGAGCGCCGGTCCTGGCGAGCATCGTCCGGCCGTCATTGGGACGGAGTACCGCCGATGCTCGAAGAATTCAGGGAGGGCATGATTGGGACGCAGACGCGCGAAGCCTTCATGGCAGGCGGTGACCTGGGAACGGATCACCGCAATCCCCGGCATGAGTAGAGGCTTCGGCTTTAAATTTATTTAATTTGCGCGGGCGGCTCAGCTCAACGCTAGGGCGGTTCAGTTTTCACGGAATCCCTAAACCGCTTTAGCGCTTTGGTTTCACGCAATTCCGGACGGAAAACCGCTCCGCACTTTTCCTGGAATTGCTTTAGTTCACCGCCGCCGCGGCCAGGATCAGGATATCCAGATCGTGCTCCGGGTAAAAATCCTGCGCCGTCATCTGGAACGTCGTCGCGCCGATCTTCTTCACATTCGTACCGCAAAAGCTGATGTAGTTCTCGGGGCTGCCCTTATCGACGGTCAACTCGAAATGCTTGATCGGGCCGGACCAGTTGGCACCCGTCGTCAGCACGTAGGAGATCCAGCTCTCGGTATAGCCGCGACCACCCTTGTCGGCCGCCATGGCAAGCTTGACGGCCGTCTTTAGAAAGGTCTCGTCGAGACAATATTTGGCGCGATAGTTCTGCAGCTGCCGCTTCTGGTAATCTTCGTCGCCGGCGAAAGTGATGGCGACGGTACCGCCGACGCTTGGCTTGTAGCGATGCTCCACGGCAATCTTGGCCTTGGCCGGAAACTTGGTGCGCCACCAATAGGTCGTATGCAGCGTCCACATCGGCGTCGGGTGATGTTTCATGCCCTGGCCGTCGGCGTCGTATTCGTCATCGGCGATCAAACCCCGGGCTGTCCAATCCTCGAGCACATCGACGGGCAATTTAGCGACGGCATCCGTCGCCGCCTTGCTGAGCGGCGGCAGCGGCACGCCATGCGCCTTCAGTTCGTCAGTCATGTCGACCCCGGCAACCGACACGCGCTGCTGCAGGGTCGGCGTGATGGCCTTGCCATCCTGCGTCACCGTGAAACCCAAGAAATTGTCGGAATCGACATTTCCGGCATCGACCATACTGTCGATGTCGCCTTTGATATCGGGCATCGGAAAGGCGACGACGCTTTCGACATCCTTCTCGGAGGTATTTTCGAAGATGTAATCGACGCGGACCTGTTCCGCCGAAATGAACAGTTTTTCCTGCGCCATGCTGATATCGCCGGTGCGGACATAGGTAAGACCACCCGTCTTCAGCTCAGCCATCGTATCATTTGCCATAGCCGGAACGGCGAACATCACCATTAGCGCCGCATAGCCAACGATCTTCCGCATGATGCCCTCACCCGTCGATTGCGGCGATTATGGCCGGTTGCGGTCCGGCGTCAACGCCGGTATCGATATAAAAGGCTTGCAACACGATCCATTGCCCGGCATGGACAGCCCATGTCCGAACCACAACGCCTCGACCAGCTTCTCGTCACCCTTTCGCTCTTCGCCAGCCGCTCGCGCGCTCGCGATGCGATCCAGCGCGGCACGGTCACCGTGAACGGCAAGATCGTGACGAAGCCGGGAGCACTTTTTTCCGAAAGTGTCGAGATAAGCATCGATGATCCCGCACAGGATTACGTCTCGCGTGCGGCCTTGAAGCTGGTGGCGGCGCTCGACCATTTCGGCCTCGATCCGCGCGGACAGCATTGTGTCGATGTCGGCGCATCGACCGGAGGCTTTACTGAAGTGCTGCTGCAGCGTGGCGCTTCTCATGTCACTGCGATCGATGTCGGTCACGACCAGATGCATCCGCGGATAGCCGCCGATCCGCGGGTGACCAATATCGAGGGGCTGAACGCGCGCAACCTGACCGCCGAGGACATAGGCGAGCCCTTCTCCCTCATTGTTTCCGACGTCTCGTTCATTTCGCTCAAGCTGGCTCTCGCGCCGGCGCTTGCGCTTGCCGAACCGGGCGCACGGGCGGCACTGCTCGTAAAACCGCAATTCGAAGCGGGCCGCGATGCGATCGGCAAGGCCGGGCTTTTGAAGGACCCCTCCTCCGCTCCGGCGGTGGCGGCGGAACTCGAGCGCTGGTTCACCGAAGACATGGGCTGGCAGAGCCTCGGCCTCATTGCCTCGCCGATCGCGGGCGGCGACGGCAACCAGGAATTTCTTCTCGCAGGGATCAAGCCATGAGCACCGAAACCGTTACCATCCAGAAGCTCGGCGCCCAGGGCGACGGCATCGCGCAGGGCACCGACGGCCCGATCTACGTGCCCTTCACGCTGCCGGGCGAAAGCGTCGCCATCGCGCGGGTTAAGAGCCATGGCACGCTAATGTCGATCGCGTCGGCCTCGCCCGACCGGCAGGAGCCGCACTGTCGGCATTTCGGCCCGCATGGCGTCAACGGCGCCTGCGGCGGCTGCACCCTCCAGCATTATGCCGATGCGCCCTACCGCGCCTTCAAGCGCCAGCTCGTCGTGGACGCGCTGGGGTCGAAGGGCCTGACGCCCGACGTGGACGATATCGTCGCTGCGCATCCCGGTGAACGGCGCCGGGTCGTCTTCGCCACGCGCAAGACTGAAAAGGATATGCTGATCGGCTTCAATCAGGCCGAAAGTCACCACATCGTCGCCATCGAGGAATGTCCCATCGCCTCGGCCGGCATCATGGCCCGCTTGCCTGCCATCAAGACGATTGCGGCGGCAATGGCCGTCAATGCCGAAGCCTTCCGCATTTCCGTATTGGAAACGCAGACCGGCCTCGATCTCGCCGTCGACGGCATCAAGTCATTTTCGGACAAGCAGCGCCGCAGCACGATCGAAACCGTGCTGTCGCTTCGCGGCATCGCCCGCGTTTCGCTGAATGGCGAGATCCTGGTCGAGCCGGTAAAGCCGATGATCGATTTCGGCGGCGTCCAGGTCGCACCGCCGCCTGGTGCCTTCACGCAGGCGACCAAGCAGGCCGAGGACGCCATGGCCGAGTTGGTTGCAGCCCATGTCGGCAAGGCCAAGCGTATCGCCGATCTCTTCGCCGGCAGCGGCACCTTCTCGCTTCGCCTGGCGCGGATTGGGCGCGTGCATGCGGTGGAAAGCGAAGACAAGCCGCTTGCGGCATTGGATCACGCCGCCCGCAACACGCAGGGACTGAAGCCCGTCAGCGTCGAGCGCCGTGATCTCTTTCGCCGGCCGCTGATGGCGCAAGAATTGAAGGTCTACGACGCCGTCGTGTTCGACCCGCCCCGCGCCGGCGCAGAATTCCAGAGTAAGGAATTGACCCGATCGCAGGTCAAAAAGATCGTCGCCGTCTCCTGCAACCCGCTGACGCTCGCCCGCGATCTCGCTATCCTGGTCGAGGGCGGCTACCGCATTACGCGAGTGACGCCGATCGACCAATTCCTGTGGACCTCGCATGTCGAAGTGGTTGTGATGCTGGAGAAGTAAGCCTTCACCGCTTCATGAAAGCCTCGAAAGCCGCGCGGGCTTCGGCGCTTTTCAGCTGGGCGGCGAAATGCTCGGCCTCTTTCTGGATGCGGTCGAGGACAGCATCCGGAGGACCGCGCATGAGATCGCGTGCGATCCGAAGGGCCTCAGGCGGCTTGGCGGCGAGTTTTGCGGCCAGAGACAGCGTTTCGGCCTCCACCGCGTCGGGTGACGCCACCTTCCAGATCAGGCCCGCTTCCTTAGCGTCAGAAGCGGAAAGGCCTTCGCCGAGCGCAAGCAGCGCGAAGGCGCGTTGATGGCCCATCACGCGCGGGGCAAGCAGGCTTGAAGCAGCCTCGGGAACCAGCGCAAGATCGACGAAGGGTGTCCTGAACAGGCTGCGGTCGGAGGCAATAGTCAGATCGCAATGCAGATGGATCGTCGTGCCGATGCCGATCGCCAGACCATCGACGCCGGAGACGACCGGCTTTTTCGTGCTCGCCAGCGCGACGAGAAAATCAATCACTTCGCGCCCCATATTGCCGCTCATGGCGAAGGCAAGGAAATCGGCCAGATCGTTGCCGGCCGAGAAGCAGCCCTCAGTGCCGAGAAAGACATGGACGCGGATATCCGGCGCAGCTTCCGCCGCCTTCAGCGCGTCGGTCATCGTCTGATACATGGCGCGGGTGATGGCGTTCTTCTTTTCCGGCCGGTTGAACCGGATGATCTGGACCTGCGGCGCAGTTTTGGGGCGTTCGATCAGGATGTGGTCGGTCATGGCTTTTCCTCAGGCTAATGCGGCGCGGGCGGCTTCGAGGCTGGATGCACCGGCGACGACCCGATCGGAGAGAGCGGCGGTCTCGGCCAGGAGGTTTTCGGCAACGAAGCGGCAAAGTGCGATGCGCTTGGCCCCCTCGCCGTCGCCTGCATCGGCAAGGCCACCCTTGGCCAGATAAGAGCCGGTCAGCACGAGACCGAAAAGCCGCTGGTAAGGCGTGGCGCCCGCCAGAGCTTCGGCAGCAGCGCCCTCCGCCTGTTTCGACAAGAGCCATTCGCTTGTCTTTTCCAGATCGGCAATGGCCGCCTGCAACCGCGATGCCGTTTCGCCGAAACCATCCAGATTGGACTTGGCGACGGAATCGGCGATCTCGCGCAGTTCGGTAATGAAGCCGCGCATGTGATCGCCGTTGGCGATCGTCAGCTTGCGCGTCACCAGATCGATGGCCTGGATGCCGTTGGTGCCTTCATAGATCGGTGCGATGCGCACATCGCGCAGCAGCCGCGCCGCCCCCGTTTCTTCGATGAAGCCCATGCCGCCATGAACCTGGACACCAAGCGAGGCGGCATCGACGCCGGCATCGGTGGAGAAGGATTTAGCGATCGGCGTCAGCAGGGCGGCGCGCTCCTGCCAATATTTTGCTCTCTCGGGATCGCGATGCGACATGTCGATCGCCTGCGCACAGGCGTAGCAGATCGCGCGTGAGCCCTGCGTCAAAGCCTTCATCGTCAGCAGCATACGCGCGACATCGGGATGCTCGATGATCGGGCTCATGCCCGATGCGGTCGTGCCTGGCGCGCGGCCCTGGGTGCGCTCCCGGGCATAGGCGATGGCCTTCTGGGTCGCGGCTTCGGCAATCGCGACACCCTGGATGCCGACAGCCAATCGGGCATTGTTCATCATCGTGAACATGCAAGCGAGGCCCTTGTTCTCCTCGCCCACCAGCCAGCCGACGGCGCCCTTTTCCGCACCATATTTGCCGTCGCCATAGATCATCGTGCAGGTCGGTGAACCATGGATGCCGAGCTTATGTTCCAGCGAATGCACGAAAAGATCGTTGCGGGCACCGAGCGAGCCGTCCTCATTCACAAGAAATTTCGGCACGAGAAACAGCGAAATGCCGCGCGTGCCGGCAGGCGCATCCGGAAGGCGGGCGAGAACGAGATGGATGATGTTCTCGGTCGCCTCATGATCGCCCCAGGTGATGAAAATCTTCTGGCCAAAGACACGATAGGTGCCGTCATCGCGGCGTTCGGCGCGGGAGCGCAGAGCGCCGACATCGGAACCGGCATGGGGCTCCGTCAGGTTCATCGTCCCCGTCCACTCGCCCGAGACGAGCTTTGCCAGATATGTCTTCTTGAGGTCGTCGCTGCCGTGAGCCCGCAGCGCTTCGACCGCTCCCATGGTCAGCGTCGGCGCGAGGCCGAAGGCCATCGAAGCGGAATTCCACATTTCCAGCGCAGCGATATTCAGCATGTGCGGCAAGCCCTGCCCGCCAAACTCCTCCGGCGCGGTCAGGCCATTCCAGCCGCCAGTGATCCAGTCGCGATATAGCTTCTCCCAGCCATCGGGAAGGACCACCTTGCCATCCACCAGCCTTGCGCCTTGCCTGTCACCATTCTCGGCAAGCGGCTCTACCTCATCGCCGGCAAAACGCCCAGCTTCCGACAGGATAGCATCGACAAGATCGGTGCTGAGATCGCCGAGAGCGCCCTCTTCCATGGCGCGCTCCATGCCGGCGACATGTTTCAGCGTGAACGCAATTTCTTCGACAGGCGCCTTGTACATGATGATTTCCTCCGGATCGGTACTGGCAATGACCCGCCTCACCCGGACCATCAGCCATTTGTGGCTATAGCTAGTTTATTTTTACGTAAACGTCAATTTTCTCAAATGGCAGGAGGCATCGATTTCCACCGTCTCGCGAACCCGAACGTGACATGCGTCTTACGCGCGCCGAGCGGCTGTGACATCGCCGCCCCTATCCGCGATTATTCCGCCAAAGCGCGGACTTGAATAAAAAACCGTCATGAATGAAGACTAAGGCGACTGTTCAGACAAAGCGAACGATGCCCCCATGAATACGCTCACGTCAGCCAATACCATACCAGGCTTTATCTGGGCGTACCGTCTCCGTCCCGGTGATACCAAGCCGGAGCGCTTGCCCGACGATACCGATCGTTCGAGGCTGTTCCGCGACGACGGCTTTCTCTGGCTGCACCTCAACCTCGTCGATGCACGGGTGCCGGCCTTCCTCGAGGATGCGCCGGGGCTGAACGAAGCCGCCCGCATAGCGCTGACCACGCATGAAACACATGCAACGATCACGGTCGACGAGCAGATGCTTTTCGGCACATTGGTCGACTTCCAGCGCGATTTTGCCCACAACACCCACGACATCGGCTGGCTGCATTTCGCGCTGACCGATCGCGTGCTGATAACCACCCGGCTGCAGCCTCTGCGCAGCCTGGACCGGACCCGGGTGCTGATCGAAAAGAACGCCGCACGATTTTCCAATCCCGTGGATATTTTCGAGCTGATCGTCGTCGAGTTCCAACGAACCCTGATCTCCGTCGTCATTGAAATCAGCGAAGAGCTGAATGGCATAGAGGATTTCGTCCACGGCAATACGTCGCGCGACGAGCGCGCCAAGCTTGCGCCCATCCGCAGGACGATCGTGCGCCTGCATCGCCATCTGCGGACCGTTCTCTCGCTGATGCGCCACGCCGCTGCCTCCGACGACGAGGAAATGCCGCTCGGCTTCGAGGATGTCGCCGGCCGGCTGACCGGGCGGTTGGAAGCAGTCGAACACGACGTCTATGCGCTGCAGGAACGGGCCAGACTGCTGCACGAAGAAATCGATTCGAAGCTCGCCTCCGAGATCAATCGGCATCTCTACATCCTGTCGATCATGACCGCTTTTCTGCTGCCCCCGACATTGGTGACCGGCTTCTTCGGCATGAACACATCGGGCCTGCCGCTGGCGGGCGGCGCAAGCGGCACCGGATATGCGGTGGGGTTCATCATCGCCTCCATGCTGCTGGCATGGTGGCTGCTCAGGCGGGTCAATATTCTCTGACGTCAAAGTATGAAAAAGCCGCCCGGCGAGAAACCGGACGGCTGGCATTTGTCGTTCTGAAATTACCGCTTAGAAATACGGCGAATAGCACTGACGGCGCGGGCCGGAATTCGGCTGGAACGTATTGTCGTAAGCGCGATAGGAGCGATAGCGCGACTCGCACCAGGCGACGTGGCGTGGATTGATGCCGGCACTCGGAGCCGGAGCCGGCGCGTAATAGCGCGGCTGGCTGGCGATCGCGCCGCCCACGAGAGCACCGGCGCCGAACGCTGCCAGCGGGAACCAATAGCCGTCATAATAGCGATAACCGCGACGATAGCCCGGATAGCCGCGATAGCCTCCATACCAGCCACGGCGATAATAGCCGCCGTGACGCCATTGGACCTGTTCGACATTGCCAGGCGCGGCCTGGGCGGGCGCGGACTGCTTTACGATCGGCGCGGCGGGCATCTGCATGGCGAAAGACGGTGTGAAGCTCGTCAGGGCGACGGCAGCCGTTACGGCGACTGTCGCGATTTTTGCACGGAAACCAAGCATTTTCATCTCCATTCCCTGGTTCGACTTGGCACTCAAGTCTGTAGGCGTTTCATGTCGGGAATGCTTCCCGAGCAAGGTTTCGCTGCCTGCTTCGTCGCATATCCGAATAGACGACAAAGAACGCGGCAGCGCGTTATTTAGTTCCTCAAATCCCTACCGACTTAAGGAGTTACGAGGGGCTCCACGATGAATTTATAGTGATTGCTTTCTTAACCCAAGATTAACCAGCAATCCTTACTATTATTTCATGAAAGGATACCGAAAGAGTAACCTCCTCATTTACGGCTTGCTGACGATCCTGGCACTGATGGGGCCGGTCTCCAAGCCTTCGGCCGGCGAAAGCCCGCCCTGGGGCGATCCGAAAAACGCCCTGATTGTCGATGCTTACGAGCTGAACACCATCGACTGGAACGCGTTTCTGCAGGACAAACGGATAGCCGGCTTCATCTCCAAGGCCTCCGACGGATTGCCCGAAAGCTTCAGCTGCACCGGCGATCACGGCGGCGATACGGTGGCCCATTGCAGGACGATGTGGCGTAAGTACGCAGTCAGCCGTGAGCTCTTTCAAACGCGCCGCATGCTGGCAAAGGCGAATGGTCTGTTATGGGGCGCCTATCATCTGGGGCGGCCCGGCAATCCGATCGACCAGGCCAATCATTTTCTCGATTATGCCGATCCACAGCCGGATGAGCTGATGGTGCTCGATATCGACGGCATGGACACGACGCAGTTCATGTCACTCGACGATGCGCAGATCTATGTCGCCCACATCAAGGTCAAGACCGGGCGCTACCCCATTCTCTATGTCAATCACAATATGGCGCGCTACATCGCCGATCACCGGGGTACCTATCCGCTGCTGTCGCGGCTGCCCTTGTGGTATGCGCGCTACAAGCCTGATGTCAAAGGCACTTTCCCACTCGGCAACTGGGACAATTATGCCATCTGGCAGTTCGCTTCGTCGGACAATTGCTCGGAGAAAAGCTGCCCCTATCGGGTGCCGGGGACGCTCACCGATATCGACGTCAATGTCGTGCCGATGACGAAGGTTCAGCTCGCGAGGATCTGGCCGCAGGGCGATCTCCTGCCGGCCAAACCCCTGCCCGCGCCGGACCTGACGATCGCGCTTGCACAGATGTGCAGCGGACCGCGGCAGATGCTCGTTTCGCTCATGACCGAGATCGACCCGGTCGTCACCGCGTCAACCCCGCAAACCAAGCCGGTCGAGATCAACGAACTGAACTATCAGGATTTCTAGGCCGGTACGACCGCCCTTAGATCGATGCTAGGCCTCGATCTGCACATCCGTCTTCGGACGCGAACAGCAGGCGAGGATATAGCCCTCGTCGATCTCGTCATCGAGGATGCCGCCATTATGGCTCATCTCGACTTCGCCCGAGAGCTTCATGACCCGGCATGTCCCGCAGAGGCCGGATTCGCAGGCGGCACCGATGCGCACGCCGGCGCCGCGCGCCGCCTGAAGCACGGTCTGGCCCGCCGCGCAGACGACATCCTTGCCCGCCATGGTGAAGCGGATCGTGGTCGCCGCCTCGCCCGATGCATCGTCGGAGACTTCCGCAAGCGGTGTCGCCGCATTGGCCGGCTGGAAGCTTTCCTGATGATAGCGCGACATGTCGAAACCATGCGCTTCGAGCATCGAGCGCACGGCGTCCATGAAGACTTCCGGGCCGCAGCAGAAGATGGTCCGGTCCATGAAATCGGGCGCCAGCAGGCCGATCTTCGCCTTGTCGATACGACCCTTCAACCCGGACCAGAGGTCTGTTCGGCCGCAACCTTCGACGATGAAACCGAGATTGAGGTTCGGCATGAAGCGCGCGAGATATTCGAGCTCGGAACGAAAGATGATGTCGGCCGGGCTGCGCGAGCAGTTGACGAAGGTGATATCAGACAGCGGTGCGATATCGGACATGTAGCGCGTCATCGACATCATCGGCGTGATGCCGGAGCCGGCCGAGACGAAAAGATATTTCTCGCCGGGATGACGGACATGGCTGAAATCGCCGAGCGGGCCGAAAGCCTTGATGCGCATGCCCGGCTTCAGGTTCTCGAACATCCAGCGCGTGCCGATGCTGTCCTTTTGCGCCTTCACCGTCACCGCGACCGAGAAGGGCCGCGACGGCGTGGACGACAGCGTATAGGTGCGCATGACCGGCTCCGGAGCCGTCGGCAGCTCCAGCGTCACGAACTGGCCCGGCAGATAACGGAACCAGTTATCCTTGTCGGACCCGAAGGTGAAGGTCATCACGTCAGGCGCTTCGGGCGTTGCCGAGAGGCATTCGAGCACATGCTGCCTATCATTCCAGGGCTGCATCTGGTCGAGGTGGCGATGCGGAAGGGAGACGGTCATGTTCATGCTCAGGCAACCGCCGACAGCTTGGCCTGATCGCCCTGCAGCCGGTTGATCATGAATGTCGTGTACCATTCGACGAACTGCATGACGCCGCCTTCGTGGATCTCCGAATAGGGACCGGGCTCATAGGCCGGCGAGCGGATGCCGAAGGCATTTTCCTCGACGATGCGGCGGTCCTGATCGTTGGTTTCGGTCCAGACGTGGGTCAGCTCTTCCAGATTATAGTCGACACCTTCGACGGCATCCTTATGGACGAGCCACTTCGTGGTCACGGCAGTTTCCTCGGCGCTGATCGGCAGGACGCGGAAGGAGATCGCGTGGTCGCCGAGCATGTGGTTCCACGTCGTCGGATAGTGGAACAGCAGCATGGTGCCGATGCCGTTGATCGTCACATCGGGCGAGAGCGGCCGCCTGACGGCATTCTGGCCGGACATGGTGTAGCTCTCGGCACCTTCGATCAGCGGCATGCGGGCCGTGCGGAACTGCCCATCCGGCGAGATCTTGAATTCGCTCGGCAGGCCGGCGGCTTCGCAGCGTGCCCAGTGCTCGGTGATGACGGGGTCGCTCATCGCGCCCTGCACGCCGGTCACGGTCGGAGCTTCCGGGAAGGTGCGGCAGAGTTCGGGGTGATTGGCCGCGCAATGATAGCACTCGCGGTTGTTTTCCCAGACGAGCTTCCAGTTGCCCTTCTCGATGATGGTGCTCTGGAAGGCGACCTTGGCTTCGCTGATGCGGTGCGGCGCCATGTAGGGTTCGATCGTGGCGCGAACCGGTGCGAAATCGGGGGCGTTCTGCGCGAGGCAGATGAAGATGTAGCCGCCGACGCTTTCGCAGTGAACCGGCTTTAGCGAATACTGGCTCTTGTCGAAATCCTCCGCCATCTGGCGGGCGAAGAGCAGCGAGCCGTCGAGCTCGTAGGTCCACTGGTGATAGGGGCAGACGAGCTTTGCCGACGAGCCGCGCTCGGTGGTGCAGACACGCGAGCCGCGATGGCGACAGCTATTGTGGAAGGCGCGGATGACCTGATCGCGGCCGCGAACGATCACGACGGGATAATCGCCGATCTGGACGGTGAAATAATTGCCCGCGCGCGGCACTTCGCAATCATGGCCGATAAACAGCCAGTCGCGATAGTAGATCGTCTCCATATCGAGCTTGAAGTAATCCGGATCGGTGTAGAACGGTTGCTCAAGGCTCAAACCCGTCCGGTGGTTCTTCAGTTGCCGCAGAACTTTGCTGCCGATGTCCATTTGCCTATCCTTAGCAGTACCAGAAGGCGGGCAAAGGACATGCGCGGCCGATTGGGAGCGGCCAAAAGCAATGTCCCGACCACCCGCCGCGGTCAGTAAACCTATGTGCCCAAGGCTGGTTTCCGGGCTCTGGAGCGGCCCTGTTTCCAGAGCCCCATGGCACCTTCCCAGGTCGATCGACCCAGTGGCTTTATCCGCCATGCCTCACTCCACCACCGTTGCGGGGGCAGCGCCGGATTTTGACCGGCTTCCCAATTCTCCGTCTCCCTAGCAGACGGCACCTTGAGATTGATGGCATCATAGCTCTCGGCTCCGCCAGCCGCTGCGCTGCAATGCGACATCGGCTCCGAAATTGACGACAGTCGAAACGGGACGCCCGGACGGTTGCGTGCCGCGAGAATATAGAGAGGAAATTCAATTGGTTGGGCGCTTGCATCAGAGACGCTCCGAGCATCGTATGTGCATTCCACCAATGACGCTTTATCCTGATTGCGACAGGTCTGCAAACGGCCGATAATTGGGAGGCTAGTTGCACGGCTGAGAGCGCCGACAGAGCCGCTATCGGGAGCCTTCGGTCCGGCGCGGTCAAGCTCGGCTCAAGCTCCGTAGTCCATCATGTCGCCGAAGAGTTTATAGCGAGATCCGGCATGGCCAAACTCAGATATTTCGACGCTGGGAAGCCCGCCGAGCCTGAACCGGCGCAGCCGGTATCAACGACGGGGTACACCGAATTCCTGCGCACCGGCCGCATCAACCGCAACAGGCCGCATTGGCTGGCAGAAGAGCGCGAATACCTCACCCATGAACAGGTGGCCGAACGCACGGCGCTGAAGCTCCGGGACGCCGGCGAAAAGACCCACGACCGGCTCAACAATTTCCATAGGTCCATCCGCTTCCCGAAGCTCATCTTTCATCACACGCTGAAGGACACGCCGCATCTCGGCTATTGCCATGTCACCGCCGCGCGGACGCAATTCGCCCAATATGAGCAGGTGAACTGGGCCTTCTACATAGCCAACTTCTTTGCCCGGATCGGCCACGAAGAGAACTTCTTCGAGGATATCAGCCTCAAATATTCGCGGATGTATTTCGCGGTCGCCATCCATCCGGACAGGCAAGCCGAAGACAAGAAGCTGACGATCAATCGCGACGTCCGCGGCAACGGCGTACTGTTCCACACCCACGATCCGCAGATCGCCATCCGCAACGTTCTTCTGCTCGGCGCCCGCAACGAGCAGCTTCGCGACATCATTCGCCAGCTTTGACGATTGATCCGAAAACTCGAAGGGCATAAGAAACGGCCTGAACTGCAAGCAGGCAGGCCATGGCACGACACATAGATATTCTCGAACATCCGCAAACGGCAATAGAGGTCGCGACGGCTACCCTTGCCGAGGGCCTGCCGATCGGGCTGCCGACGGAGACGGTCTACGGCCTTGCCGCCGATGCCACCAATCCTGCCGCGATTACCCGGATCTACGAGACGAAGGGGCGGCCGCGCTTCAATCCGCTGATCTGCCACATGAGCGATCTTGCGATGGCCGAGCGCTATGCGGTCTTCGACCCCATCTCGCGCAAGCTCGCGGAAGCCTTCTGGCCCGGACCGCTGACGCTGGTGCTGCCGCTCAAGCCCGATAGCGGCATCCATCCGCTGGCGACCGCCGGCCTCGACACGGTCGGTATCCGCGTACCGCGGGGCTTTGCCGGAGACCTGATCCGCGCCTTCGACCGGCCGCTTGCCGCGCCGAGCGCCAATACCTCGGGCAAGATCAGCGCCACCAGCGCCGATCATGTGGACGACGATCTCGGAGAGCGGATCACGCTCATCCTCGACGCCGGGGCCTCGGTCGTCGGCGTGGAGTCGACCATCGTCAAGGTCGAGGATGGCGAGATGCGACTGTTACGACCCGGCGGGCTGGCAGCCAGCGAGATCGAGCGTGTGGCCGGCAAGGCGCTGAAGCGCAAGAAGAAGGCTTCCGCTGCCATCGAGGCACCCGGTATGCTTGCCTCACACTATGCGCCGGGTGCAGCCGTGCGGCTCGACGCGACGGATGTTTCCGCGAACGAAGCGCTGATCCGCTTCGGGACGCCTGACATTCCCGGCATCGAAAATGCGGTTGCCGTGCTGGATCTGAGCACCAGCGGCGATCTTTCGGAAGCTGCCGCGAATCTTTTCGATTTCATGAAGCGCGCCGATGCCACCGGTGCGGCCACGATCGCTTTCTCGCATATTCCCGACGAGGGCCTCGGCGAGGCCATCAACGACCGGCTGCGCCGCGCCGCCGCGCCCAGAGACTAAATCAGCCATCAGGCAAAGGACACGCCATGAGCAGCTCCGTCCCCTCCTCCGACCTTCTCGATCGCTTCGTCGCCATCGTCGGCGAAAAACATGCCGTGCGGGACCCGGCCGAAATCGCGCCGCATCTGGTGGAAAACCGTGGGCTCTATCACGGCGCCTCGCCCATGCTGCTGAAGCCCGGCTCGGTGGAAGAGGTGTCGGCCATCCTCGAGCTTGCCAGTGAGACCGGGACGGCTATCGTTCCGCAGACCGGCAATACCGGCCTTGTCGGCGGCCAGACGCCGCGCGAGGGCGGCTCGGACATCATCCTGTCGCTGGAACGCATGAACCGCGTTCGCGATATCGATCCGGTCGGGAATACAATGATCGTCGACGGCGGCTGCATCCTGGCGGATGTGCACAAGGCGGCGGCCGAGCATGGCCGCATGTTTCCGCTTTCGCTCGGCTCCGAAGGTTCCTGCCGCATTGCTGGCAATCTTTCCACCAATGCCGGCGGCACGGCTGTTCTTGCCTATGGCAACATGCGCCAGCTTTGCCTTGGCCTTGAAGTCGTTCTGCCCACGGGCGAGATCTGGAACGGGCTGCGCCGCTTGAAGAAGGACAATACCGGCTACGATCTGCGTGACCTCTTCATCGGCGCGGAAGGCACGCTCGGAGTCATCACCGGCGCAGTGCTAAAACTCTTTCCGCAGCCACTCGGCCATCAGGTCGCCTTTGCCGGCCTGCAATCGGTCGACGATGCGCTGACCCTGTTCAAGAACGCCTCCAGCCTCTGCGGCACGGCGCTGACCGGCTTCGAGCTGATGCCGCGCATCGGCGTCGAATTCACCACGCGACATATTCCGGGCGTGCGCGACCCGCTCGACACAGCCCATCCCTGGTATGTGCTGATCGACATCTCCACCTCGGATTCGGCTGAGACCGCCGAGCGGATGATGTCGGCGCTGCTCGAGCAAGGCTATGAGGCCGGCCTGATCCAGGATGCGACCATCGCCAGCTCCGAGACGCAGCAGAAAGCCATCTGGCATATGCGCGAGAGCATGTCGGATGCCCAGAAACCGGAGGGCGGCTCAATCAAGCACGACGTTTCCGTGCCGGTGGCGCAGATCCCGCAATTCATGGCGGAGGCCGAAAAGGCCGTTGTGGCAGCCATGCCGGGCGCGCGCGTCTGCGCCTTCGGCCACATGGGCGACGGCAATATCCATTACAACATCTCGCAGCCTGTCGGCGCCGACAAGGCCGAGTTCATCGGACGCTGGCGCGAGATGAACAAGATCGTGCACGGGCTTGTGCTGCAGCATGGCGGTTCGATCTCGGCCGAGCACGGCATCGGCCAGCTGAAGCGCGACGAGTTGGCTTCGATCCGCTCCGATATTGAGATGGACCTGATGCGCCGGATCAAGACGGCTTTCGATCCGGCCGGGATCATGAATCCTGGGAAGGTCCTCAAGGTCTGAGAGTTGGTCGGCTGCCTTAACGGGCGAGACACGCTCTGAATCTAGGTTGTTATGGAAGGCTTCAGTATGGGCGACAAGCACATATATGTGACATCGGTCAGCAGCAGCGGCGTGCACCAGTTCAGCAAGCAGATTAAAGATCATATTCAACTGCTGACCGGGCTCGGTGTGGAGGGCGACGCGCATATGGGGGTGACGGTGAAGCATCGCTCGCGCGTCGCGGTCGATCCGACGCAACCCAATCTGCGCCAGGTGCACATCATCCATGAAGAGCTGTTCGACGAGCTCACCGAAAAGGGTTTTTCCGTTTCGCCGGGCGATATGGGCGAGAATATTGCCACCCGAGGGATAGACCTGCTTTCCCTGCCGCAAGGCACACGCCTGTATATCGGCGCGGAAGCGATCGTGGAGGTGACGGGCTTGCGCAATCCCTGCAGGCAGATCGACAATTTTCAGAAGGGCTTGCTGCATGCCGTACTCGACAAGGATGCCGATGGCGGGTTGGTCCGCAAGGCGGGAATCATGGGCATTGTCGTGCAGGGCGGCCGTGTTCAGCGCGATGACGCCATTCGCGTCGAGTTGCCGCCGCTGCCGCATGTGAAGCTTGAGCGGGTTTGATGCGCTCCGTATGAAGAAAAGTTAGACTTGAGTATGCCGAGCGTCTGATACCCCCCTCTGTCACTGTCGTGACATCTTCCTCACATGGGGGGAGATTGTTGGGAGTTTGACGCCCGCCCTCGTTAAAGCAGAAACTTCGATTTCAACAGAAGCGGTATCAGCTTGAGGCGGAAGAGGGCTGCAAGCTACCAATCTCCCCCTTGTGGGCAGGGGTATCGCATATGGGGTGGCTCGGCACCGGAAATTCCTTCTCCCCCGCAGGGAGAAGGTGGCCCGAAGGGTCGGGTGAGGGGGCTATCGATTTGAATTCATGGATTTTCGTAGTCTTGGCGGGCACCCCCTCATCCGCCTGGCGGCACCTTGTAACTTCCCTTTATCCGCGGTTGAGGCTGTAATGCCTGTTGCGGTGGCGGATGGGAGACCGATGCACCTTTGGGACACCAAGCCCGTGG
>NZ_JAQJCG010000023.1:0-91087 GCF_030182565.1 Rhizobium centroccidentale
CGGCGACGGCTCATTACAAACCTCTATCTCTCGATAAAGGCATTGAATCATCAATGTTTCCATACGTCTACAAATATCCGCGCACAGGTCTCCCTAGAGCCTTTCCGCTTTTCTTCGAATCGCGGAAAGGCTCTATCTCTTTGGTTTTACGCAATTCCGGACGCAAAACCGCTTCGCACTTTTCCTGGAATTGCTCTTAGCGGGCGACTTTTGCCCCAGCGGCGCGTTAACGAATGGGCCGCTTAAACACGACCAATCGTATAGACTATTGACACCTGCCGCAATTCTGTCATGATCTCGTTAATGGCAGTTAACTTTCGTGATCCCGATGAGGGGTCACACGTTAAGTGGAGGCAGGCATGTTTTTCATGGGTGGCATGACCATGGGCTATCTTCATCCGCCGGTTCCGGCGAAACGGGAAGGTGCACGGTCCGCTACTCTTTCTGACGAAAACAGCCGCCGCCAGACCGGATCTGCCGAAGAGCAGACGGCCGATGCCAGCGCCATTGAGCGCAGCTTGATTTGGGCCCGCCGCATTCTTTGCTGAAGTGGCATTGCCGATCTTTCGGGTCCTCGAAATCCAGTGGTTTAATTTTTCTCAGCTGATGCTCTGGACGGAAATTCATCTCTACCTAGTTGATAGAAAATATATGAATATTCGTCCCAGGCTTGGCCTGAGAGACATATAAGAAACGAACGGAGGCGACACATGGCGAATTTGGGTATTTCGAATACGCATGTGAATCAGTTCGGTGGTTCCAAGCGCGCCGCCAAGACGCGGCAGAAGATTCAAACGGCTGTTCATGTCGTCCTGTTTTCGGCTGCATTCCTCTTCGTTGCGGCCATTGTTTGCGGTATCGTTGTCTAAGGCGACGTTGGCGGGCGGCGGCTTGTTCCGTTGCTGATGTGAGGCCGATGCGGCCCATCTCTTGAAAATTGACAAGTTTGCGGGTCCGGTCGATCAAGTCTGGCCGTTTTTCTCCTCGTGCAACTTCCGATCTCATTTCATTGGCAAACATTCTCTCCGGCGAAGGCGACAGGGCGCGTCGAGAAGGCGATGAATGCCGTGCCCGACAAGCTCGTCGATGACGAAACCGGATCATCCGGCAGTTCACGCCACCTTTCGCGAAGTCGGCGCGAGATCCGCGCTACATCAAGTCCTAACCGCCTCGTGTGCGGGAGAACGGCGGCCAGTATACCCATGCGGCCATCTGGGTCGTCATGCCGCTGGCGGAGATGGATCCCGGCGGGATGCCTGGCAATTGCTTCGATATGCTGAACCCCATCAACCATGCACGCGATCGTGATCAGTCCGATACCTATCGTGTAGAGCCCTATGTGGTTGCTGCTGCTATCTACGGCGAAGGACAATTGACGGGCCGTGGCGGCTGGACATGGTACACAGGCTCCGCCGGCTCGCCGTATCGCGTCGTTGTCGAAGGCATTCTCGGTTTCCGCGTGAAAAACGGCCGGCTCTTCGTCAAGCCGGCCCCCCGCCTTCGAACTGGGACGGCTTTGCGGCGGACATCGAACTGCCGAGCGGAAATTACCGTATTTCCGTCTCAAAAGCGCCCGATGCAGCGACATACTCGGTCACCATCAATGACAGGGCGATCGCCCATCCCGAAGAGGGCTATCCGGTCGGACAGTAGCGTTTTGCACTGTTTCGCTTCGACGATCGGGGCCAAAAGGGGGAACTCTTTGGCCCCGATTGCATTTGAGTGTCGGAACAGGAGAGTTTTATGAATTCGAGGGCGAATATGAGCCCGGTGCTGGCACAACGCGTGAGTTTGCCGAAGCCGGTCTCCCAGAGGGATACTCGACTGGATGTTCTCAGGGCCTTGGCTCTGATCATGATCTTCATCAACCATGTGCCGGGGCAGATCTTCGAGGATTTCACCTCGAAGAATTTCGGATTCTCCGACGGCGCCGAGGCTTTCGTGCTGATCTCCGGCATCTCCGTCGGTCTTGCCTACGGAACCAAGTTTCTTCCGGGCAGTCGGCTGACAATGGCTTGGAAAGCGGTCAGGCGCGCCTTCACGCTCTATACCGCGCATATGATCACAACCTTCGTGACGCTGGTACTCTTCATTTCCGGCGCGTGGATTTTCCACCAAAAGGGCTTGCTCTGCGAAGTGAACATCCTTGCCCTGCTGATGGACCCGGCGCGCGGCATTCCCGCGCTGCTGACGCTCGGGCACCAGATCGGCTACAATAACATTCTGCCCATGTACGGCGCCCTGTTCCTGATGCTGCCGCTGATCATGCCGTTGGAGGCAAGGAGCCCCCTGCTTCTGCTCGCGATTTCGGTCGCCGTCTGGTTGGTATCCGGCATCTATTACATCGCGCCGCATACGACATTGCTTGACGGCTTCTGGTTCCTCAATCCGCTATCCTGGCAGCTGCTTTTTGTCATCGGCTTCGTCGCCAGCATGCATGTCAAGCGCGGCGGGCAAATTCCTGCTCATCCGGTCCTGATCGCGCTGGCCTGTGCCTATGTGCTCGTGTCCTTCATCTGGGTGACCGACAAGCTATGGGTACTCGGCGACTATCTCGCCACGCTCGGTCTGCCGACCGTCGTCACCGGCTTCGACAAGACCTTCCTGTCCCTGCCGCGGCTGCTGCATGTGTTGGCGCTCGCGTATCTGATCGTTAGCATCCCCGCCATTTCCGCGTTCTTGCGCCGCTCGGCCAATCACCCGCTGACGATCCTCGGGCGGCATTCGCTGAACATCTTCGTTGCCGGCACCATCCTTGCCATGGCAGGCCAGGTCCTTCTCTACGTGACCAACAAGAGCCCCGTCGTCGGTGCTGTCTATGTCGTCTTCGGCATCGCTGTGCAGTTCCTCTATGCCTATCATCTCGAGCACAAGCGGCTTGAGCTTGCCGGCCAGCGTGCGGCGAAGGCGCCTGCAGCACCGATCGCAATGCCTGCTCATTTCGGAAAGCGTCATTGAAGGGTTCTTCCGCGCCGCGTGCTTGCGCGGTTCGGCCTGTCGATCTCCCGTCGTTGTCGAGCGTGCGACGGCCCGGCTCATGGGAATCGGCACTGACAACCGGACGGCCTGCTTAGTTTCGAGTGCAAGTTCTGATCCGATGCCGGTCGGGTGCCGACCCTAACTCCAGTCGGCATTCGTCCGTATTGACCTCCGATCAGAAAACGGAAAGGCCCGGTTTTCCCGCCGGGTCTTTCTTCGTTTTGGCTGGCCTGTATTTGACCGGCGTAAGTTCGTGCAGGTAGAGGCCCTTCACCCTCACCCCGTCTGCGGCAGAGCTATCGCATATGTGGGACGAGCACCGAAAACTCCTGGAACAGGCAGCGATTCAACTGCTTTTAGGAACAAAGCCAATTCCGAACCCAAACAATCGACCAATCTTTTCTAAGGTTTCAAGTGTGGGGTTTGTCATACCTGATTCAATCTCGGCAACTTGGCGCCTTGTAAGTGACAGGGTCTTGGCGAATTCCTCTTGGGTCATTCCGAACCCTTTTCGTATCTCCATCACAGCATCCGGCAGCCTAAGGTCCCCTTGTCGAGCACGCTCCGCCAGCTTTCGTCTGTTTTCAAGAATTTCTTCCTTCGTGGGCTTCTTCCATCGGGCCATTAACATTCCTCAGGCATCACTGGCATGCCGCCACAACGTTATCCGCGATTTCCTTACAGCGCCCCATGGCACGCTCTAACACCTCTGGAGATGCCCCCATGCGCTTCGCCAGCTCTGGTGCGTGCTGTAGATGTTGTGCAAATGCACAGATCGAAGCCGTTAGGAGTTCTTGCTCGGCAGGAACGGGCATCAGTTCAGTGCAAATGCGTTTCCAATCCGGAAGATGGTCGCGACCACCGTCGCGCATCATGGCCCATCGGGTGGAACGGACAATTCCCTCCTTGGCGAGCCGCATAGGAGCGAAGTCAAAGAGCGGAGACAGGCGGACCGTGCCGTCTTGATGCTTGCTGAGTGCTGAATTCCGGCCGTGATTGTCGGGATTGCCCAGCGCTAGGTTAGCGATGTCGCGCTTTAGGTATTCGACTATGTCCGCGAAGGGATCGGCTGAAAATTGACGCAGAACTTCAATATAGGCCTCATGCGTGCCGACATGGCCGAAGTCGGCCACTCCAACCGCTGATACCAGGCTTTCCTGACCCAGTCGGACTGTTTCCCCGCGTTCCATCTTCCTCCGATCGAAACGGGGAATGATCAAGACGCCTTCGGCGTAAGTCGAGGGTTCGCTGACGTTCAGACCAATCTCTTGGGCGATCCGCGAATAGAGGGCTTCGCCTTCCAGAATGAGGCGGTCTACAGGCTCGTTGCTGCGGACCAGCTTGACGATGACATGGCGCATGGCCTCATCGTCGGTGACGAAACTGTCAGGATAGTAGAGCCCGTCTTTCGCCTTGGTCATTGAGACCTTCGGCCATTCGCCTTGGAGGCCGCTTGAGCCAGAGGCGAGCATTCCAAAGCGATCAGCGACTTCCATGAAACGATCTGAGCGCTCAAGAATCTCCGCTTCTGTAACGCCTTGACGCTCAACACCTCGCAATCTTTCCGTTTCGGCTTCAGCCGCTTCCTTGATGCGGATGTTGCCAATGCCACCTGTAGCTGATCGCAGAAGCAGCGGGAGATCGGAGGCGCGCGAGCCTTCCGCGAGCCCGAGGTGTTCGGCAAGCTTTCGCCTTGCATGGCCCTGTGGCATAAGGTCCAAGAGGAAGGGCGGCCAGCTACGGCTATATCGATTTTCGAGATCTACGGGATAACGGACCGACAAGGCGCGATGGTCATGAACTGTCTTTCCGGCCGCAAATTCCGCCGATGCCATTGTAACGAAGTAGTCGAGATCGTAATCGACGATGGACGCGCCCTGAAAGCCGGCGTCGTCGTCCTTTAGCTCTAGGGTCGCAGAGTAATGCCACTCACGATTTAAATGGGTTTGGAGCGTTAGGCGCATTTAATGACCCTTTCAGTGGATCAATTAACGCATCTTTTTTATTTATTCAACCCATCAAAGTGGGTTGAATAATTTCTGTCAAATTGCCAACTACCAAAAACGCGGCCAACGTTTATCGCGGACTAGTGTTCCTATCGACAACATCCAAGATTGCCGTAAGCCGGGCGGAAGCCGCGGCCAGCTTGTATTTCAACGTTTGATGACTGGGTTCCTCGTGGCCCGATGCCGAAGGGTATCGAGATCGGGTCCTTGCGACGCTGGATGTGGAAGAGATCAAGGCCGCATGGCGCGCAATTGTCGAAGGGAAGATGCTGGATTAAGAGGACGATGGCGAATACCGTTCGACCGGATCGTCGGCTATGGTGCTGCTCGACGACGTAATGAATGCCACAGCGTTCCGTACCTAGGTCGAAAAGGTTCTCGTGCCAACACTGATCCCCGGCGACCTATCGTGATGGATACCCTGCCTGCGCATAAAGCCGAAGGCGTGCGGCAGGCTATTGAAGTGGCCGGCTGCCAGCTGCTCTACCACCCGCCCTATAGCCTGGACTTTTAACCCCACCGAAAATGCCTTTTCCAAGCTCAAAGCGCTCCTTCAAGCCAGAGCAAAGCGCACCGTCGAAGCACTGTGGGACACAGTCGGCGAGATCGTTGCGTTTCTCAAACCCCAAGAATGCTCCGACTACTTCACGGCGCGCGGATTGACCTCGCGTAAAATGGGCGCGCTCCAGGCAACAAAAAGCCAGGAGAGCGTCGCTCTCCCGGCTTCGATCTTGGGCCCCTTGCGAAGATCAGGCGGCTTCGTTTTCCGTTGCGTGTGCCTTGCGGACTTCCTCGTCCGTCAGGATACCGCTGGCGCGCAGCAGGGCGGCGAAGCGGCCGTTGCTCTGGCTGAGCTCGTTGAAGCTGCCATTCTCGATGATGCGACCATTGTCCAGGAAGAGGACCATGTCGGCCTCGCGAACCGTCGACAGGCGGTGCGCAATGATGAAGGTCGTGCGGTTCTGGCGCAGGTTGTCGATCGCGGTCTTGACCCGGTTTTCGGTTTCGACGTCGAGCGCACTGGTCGCTTCGTCGAGCACGAGGATCGGCGCATCCTTGAGGATGGCGCGGGCGATCGCGATACGCTGGCGTTCACCACCCGAGAGCTTGTTGCCACGCTCGCCGACGCGGGTATCGTAGCCGCCTTCGCGGGTTTCGATAAAATCGTTGGCGGCGGCGGCCTGGGCGGCGCGGATCATTTCCTCCTGCGTCGCACCTTCACGGCCAAGGCGGATGTTATCGCTGATCGAACGGTTCAGCAGGCCGGCATCCTGGAAGACGGTGGCGATGAAGCGGCGCAGCGACTTGCGGGTCACCTTGGTGATGTCGTGACCATCGACGAGGATCTGGCCCTTCTGCGGATCGAAGACACGCTGCAGCAGGTTGACGAGCGTCGTCTTGCCGGCGCCGGTCGGGCCGACGATGGCGACGGTCTGGCCAGCCTTCACCTTGAAGGAGATGTCGTGCAGGCCCTGCGACGAATTGGCGAAGCCGAAGGAGACATCGCGGAACTCCACTTCGCCCTTGACGTCCTTGATTTCGGCAAGGCCGGCCGGCTCTTCGCGGTCACGAACCGAATCTTCCAGCGTGTAGAAGTCTTCGAGCTTGGCGCGAGCTTCGAAAATCTGGTTGGCGAAGTTGCGCAGCTGCTCCAGGCGGCCGATCAGCACGTTGGCAAAGGCGATGAAGGTGATGAGCGCGCCGAGGCTCAGGCTGCCATCCTGGACAAGAACTGTGCCGATCATCAGGATCGCCATCATGGCGACGGTCGAGGCCGTGCGGTTCAGCGCGCCGGCAAGCGCCCACCAGTCGAGAACTGGATACTGGGCCTCCAGCAGACGTTCGGTGAACGACTTCAGCGCTTTGGTTTCAGCTTCGATGCGGTTGTAGCTGTGCAGCACCGACACGTTGCTGATCGAGTCGCTCACATGCGAGAAGACGGTATTGTAATGGCTTTCGACCGAAGTCTGGCCATCCTTCGTGCGGCTCATGACCAGACGACCGATGATCCAGTAGAAGACACCGAGCAGGACGAGGACTGCGGATAGGCGCAGGTCCATGGCCATGGCCGTAGGGATCATGACGACGAGCGCGACTGCGGTCGTGAGGTGGTTGCGCATGAATTCCAGCCACAGGCCGAACAGCGCTTCGCAGGCGCGAAGCAGCGTGTTCAGCGCACTCGCGGTGCCGCGCTGGCTATGCCAGGAGAGCGGCATCGAGATGATGCGGCCGAATGCTTCTGTTAGCAGGGAGGCGCGGCGGCCATGCGCAAGGCGGTCGGCCTCGCGGGACACCACGATGAAGGCGATAGCACTGAAGACGGCAAAGCCGGCCCACAGCATCATGGTCGGCGTGACGGCTTCTTTCTTGGCAATGGCGTCGAAGATGCGGCCGAACAGAACCGGCTCATAGATGGTGGTCATCGCAAGCGCGATGTTTGCGGCTACGACCATCCAAACGCGGTATCGATACGCGCCAAGATACTTCAGGGCTCTTGCATAGACTTTGAACAGTGACACGTCAGGCACCCTCTGTGCATCAGCAAAACTCGGAATGCTGCGACACTACAGATCGGTACCTGAACCGGCGATTAACGGAATCTGAAGCTGTTTTTTCAGGAGAATTTCCCGCCTGGCGCGTGCTGCCGCAGCGAGGTGCTATCGGTCGCCGCAGAAATGTGACAATTTGGGGACGACCCTGCCGCCATATCGTCCGTTACTATTAAGTCACGCCCAAGGCGGCCATTCAGGGTTGAACGGCAAAAAAATCGCCAAAGGCGTTCAATTTTGCGCCGGCCTGAGTATGTTGCCGGCGATTAAGCGCGCTATGGGGCCTGGCGAGCAGGGTTGCAACGCTCGTCTGCCGACAATTCAGGCTGCGAGGCCGAGGGGTAAATGTGAATATCCATTCGCTAATACAATTGCTTGTGGTCATCGAAGAATGCAAGCTCGCCAAGGACGTCGTGGCCGAACTGGAACTCGTGCTCCGCTCCTATAAGTTCGATTTCTATGGGGTATTGAAACAGACGCGACCGAATGTCGATGTCGCGAATTTCATCCTGGCGGGCCGTTGGCCCGATCAATGGCCGCTGACCTATGTCCGCAAGAGGTACATGCTCGTCGATCCGGTGGCGCGCTATGCCTCCCGGGCGCAGCGCCCCTTTCGCTGGAGCGATGCTGTGGCTGCGCAGAAATCGGATCCGCTCCGGCGCCGGATGGAGCAGATGATGGCGGATGCCCGCGCCAACGGGCTTGCCGACGGCTATCTTTTTCCGATCCACGGTCGGAACGGCCTGCTGGGAAGCATGACGATCGGCGGCGAGGCGGTCGATCTCTCTCCAACAGAGATTTCTGTTTTCGACGCGGTTGCTAGAAAGGTCTTCTGGCGACTTCTGGAATTTCGGGATGAGGCCCCATACTTCGAGAGAGCGGGAGCGGCCGATCTGAAATTGACCAAGCGCGAGATGGAGGTGCTCAACCATCTTGCCGACGGCATGACGTCGATCGAGATCAGCCGGCTGCTTGTCATCTCCAATCATACGGTCGACTGGTACATGAACAGCATCCAGGAGAAGCTTAAGGCCAGAAATCGGCAGCACATCGTTGCCATCGCTTTCAGAAACGGACTTATTCCATAACGGCAACTATTTTGATGTCGGATGTCGCAGGAGAAATTGAACTTCCTGTGACAAGAAGTTAAGAATTCTCTTCGCGGGTGCAGCATTGCCCGTTTCGATGCCGTGAGGAGACAGCATTGCCCATTTCCAAGATCCTGGTTGCCAACCGTTCTGAAATCGCCATCCGCGTATTCCGCGCCGCCAACGAGCTTGGCATAAAAACGGTAGCCATCTGGGCCGAGGAAGACAAACTCGCGCTGCACCGCTTCAAGGCGGACGAGAGCTATCAGGTCGGCCGCGGTCCGCATCTTGCTCGCGATCTCGGGCCGATCGAGAGCTATCTGTCGATCGACGAGATCATCCGCGTCGCCAAGCTTTCCGGCGCCGACGCGATCCATCCAGGCTACGGCCTGCTGTCGGAAAGCCCGGAATTCGTCGATGCCTGCGATGCCGCCGGCATCATCTTCATCGGCCCGCGCGCCGATACGATGCGCCAGCTCGGCAATAAGGTGGCAGCTCGCAATCTCGCGATTTCGGTCGGCGTACCGGTCGTGCCGGCAACCGATCCCTTGCCTGACGATATGGCCGAAGTCGCCAAGATGGCGGCTGAGATCGGCTATCCGGTCATGCTCAAAGCCTCCTGGGGCGGTGGCGGGCGCGGCATGCGCGTCATCCGCTCCGAGGCCGATCTCGCCAAGGAAGTGACGGAAGCCAAGCGCGAAGCCAAGGCCGCCTTCGGCAAGGACGAGGTCTATCTCGAAAAGCTCGTCGAGCGCGCCCGCCATGTCGAAAGCCAGATCCTCGGCGACACGCATGGCAATGTCGTGCATCTGTTCGAGCGCGACTGTTCGGTTCAGCGCCGCAACCAGAAGGTCGTCGAACGTGCACCGGCCCCCTATCTCAGCGATGCGCAGCGTCAGGAGCTGGCGTCCCATTCGCTGAAGATCGCCAAGGCGACGAATTATATCGGCGCCGGCACCGTCGAATATCTGATGGATGCAGACACTGGCAAATTCTACTTCATCGAAGTCAATCCGCGCATCCAGGTCGAGCACACGGTGACCGAAGTCGTCACCGGCATCGATATCGTCAAGGCGCAGATCCATATTCTCGACGGCTTTGCCATCGGCACGCCGGAATCGGGCGTTCCGAAGCAGAAAGACATTCGCCTCAACGGCCATGCGCTGCAGTGCCGCGTGACGACGGAAGATCCGGAACATAACTTCATTCCGGATTACGGTCGCATCACCGCCTATCGTTCTGCATCCGGCTTCGGCATCCGTCTCGATGGCGGCACCTCCTATACCGGCGCGATCATCACCCGTTACTATGATCCGTTGCTGGTGAAGGTGACCGCCTGGGCGCCGAACCCGCAGGAGGCGATCGCCCGCATGTATCGCGCACTGCGCGAATTCCGCATCCGCGGCGTGGCGACGAACCTCACCTTCCTCGAAGCGATCATCACGCACGAGAAATTCCGCGACAACAGCTACACGACGCGCTTCATCGATTCCACGCCGGAACTGTTCCAGCAGGTCAAGCGTCAGGATCGCGCCACCAAGCTTCTGACCTATCTCGCCGACGTCACGGTCAACGGACATCCGGAAACGCGCGGCCGTCCGGTGCCTTCGCCCAAGGTTGCCGAGCCTGTGTTGCCCTACATCGACAGTAATATCCCCGACGGTACCAAGCAGTTGCTGGACAAGCTCGGCCCGCAGAAATTCGCCGAGTGGATGCGCAATGAAAAGCGCGTGCTGATGACCGACACGACGATGCGGGACGGCCATCAGTCACTGCTTGCCACCCGCATGCGTACCTATGATATTGCCAGCGTCGCCGGCACCTATGCACGCGCCCTGCCGCAGCTCCTTTCGCTAGAATGCTGGGGCGGCGCCACCTTCGACGTCTCCATGCGCTTCCTCACGGAAGACCCGTGGGAGCGTCTGGCGCTGATCCGCGAGGGCGCGCCGAACCTGCTGCTGCAGATGCTTTTGCGCGGCGCCAACGGCGTCGGCTACACCAACTATCCCGACAATGTCGTGAAATACTTCGTCCGCCAGGCGGCCAAGGGCGGCGTCGATCTCTTCCGCGTCTTCGACTGCCTGAACTGGGTCGAGAACATGCGCGTGTCGATGGATGCCGTTGCCGAGGAGAACAAGCTCTGCGAGGCGGCGATCTGCTATACGGGCGATATCCTCAACTCCGCGCGGCCGAAGTACGATCTGAAATATTACACCGATCTCGCCGTCGAGCTGGAAAAGGCCGGCGCCCATATCATCGCGCTGAAGGACATGGCGGGCTTGCTGAAGCCGGCTGCAGCCAAGGTGCTGTTCAAGGCGCTGCGCGAGGCGACCGGTCTGCCGATCCACTTTCACACGCATGACACGTCGGGTATTGCGGCTGCGACGGTACTCGCTGCCGTCGATGCCGGCGTCGATGCCGTGGATGCGGCGATGGATGCGCTGTCGGGCAATACCTCGCAGCCCTGCCTCGGCTCGATCGTCGAAGCACTCAAGGGCTCCGAGCGCGATCCGGGCCTCGATCCGGAATGGATCCGCCGGATCTCCTTCTACTGGGAGGCCGTTCGACACCAGTACGCCGCCTTCGAAAGCGATCTCAAGGGACCAGCTTCGGAAGTCTATCTGCACGAAATGCCCGGCGGGCAGTTCACCAACCTCAAGGAGCAGGCCCGCTCGCTCGGTCTCGAGACCCGCTGGCACAAGGTGGCGCAGGCCTATGCCGATGCCAACCAGATGTTCGGCGATATCGTCAAGGTGACGCCGTCCTCCAAGGTCGTCGGCGACATGGCGCTGATGATGGTGAGCCAAGACCTGACGGTTGCCGATGTCGAGAACCCGGCCAAGGATATCGCCTTCCCGGATTCGGTCGTTTCCATGCTCAAGGGCGATCTCGGCCAGCCGCCGTCCGGATGGCCGCAAGCGCTGCAGAAGAAGGCGCTGAAGGGCGACAAGCCCTATACCGTCCGCCCCGGCTCGCTGCTTGCCGAGGCCGATCTCGATGCGGAGCGCAAGGTCATCGAGACGAAGCTCGAGCGCAAGGTCGACGATTTCGAATTCGCCTCCTATCTGATGTATCCGAAGGTCTTCACCGACTATGCGCTGGCCGCCGACACCTATGGCCCGGTCTCGGTGCTGCCGACGCCGGCCTATTTCTACGGTCTCAAGGAAGGTGATGAACTCTTTGCCGAGATCGAGAAGGGCAAGACGCTCGTCATCGTGAACCAGGCGATGACGGCGACCGACGAGAAGGGCATGGTGACTGTCTTTTTCGAGCTCAACGGCCAGCCGCGCCGCATCAAGGTGCCGGATCGCGCCCATGGGGCTTCCGGCAGTGCGGTGCGCCGCAAGGCCGAGACCGGCAATGCCGCTCACGTCGGCGCGCCGATGCCGGGCGTCATCTCAACCGTCTTTGTCTCGCCCGGCCAGGCGATCAAGGCCGGCGACGTGCTTGTTTCCATCGAGGCCATGAAGATGGAGACGGCGCTGCACGCGGAAAAGGACGGCACGATCTCCGAGGTGCTGGTGCGCGCCGGCGACCAGATCGACGCCAAGGATCTGCTCGTCGTCTATGGCGCCTGAGCGGCAAAGGACGGCTTTCAATCCTGGCAGCTGACTGAAACGCTGAATGTCTTCCGTCGCAAAGCCTGGCTATTGCCGGCTTTGCGACGGAGTTTTTTTAACCCGATTTGTGGGCATGCCGCCCGACGATGGCGGCCCAGATTGCCGCCAGCAGCGCGAGCAGTGCGGATGCCAGCATCAGCGTGAAAAGCGTGTGGATCGTTGGCGATCGGGCAATGAACAGCCCGCCGATCGAGCCGATCAGTGCGCCACCGGCAATTCGCATGGCAGCGGCAAGCCCTGCTGCCGTTCCCACAATATCCGATTTGACCGACATGGCGCCGCTATTGGCGGCCGGCATGGTCAAACCGTTGCCGATGCCTATGAAGATGCAGGGGCCGAAGAGCGCCAGAACCTCAGTCATGCCCGATAGCGACAAGGCGAGCCCAATTGACAGGCCGATGCAGGTCAGCAGCCGCGCGATGATGAGGATTGTGCCGATGGGGATTTTTGCGCCATAGCGACCCGCGAGATAGCTGCCGAGAATGAAGCCGGCGGGAACCATGCCCATATAAAAGCCTAGCCTGGCGCTCGAACCGCCGAGCGCATCACCTATCGTCAGCGGCGCTCCGCCGAGAAAGATGTAGAGCACGCCCATCGAGCAGGCCATGCAGAGCGTATAGGCCCAAAAACGCGCCGAACGCAAAAGCAGGACATAGGAGGCAAGATAGTTTCTGCGTGCAGCGGACGCGGGCGCTTTCGATCCCTTCAGTTCGCGCAAGGACAGGAGGAAGGCGGCGACGCCAAGGATCGCAAGGACTATGAAGCTTGCCCGCCAGCAGAAAATCTCGTCCAGCGAACCACCGAATAGCGGTCCGACCATCGGCGCCAATGCCCATCCCATTGCGAGATAGCCGAACTTGCTGGCAGCCTGGCGCTCGTCGGATGTTTCCTTGATGATGACGAGGGCGACGGAATAGCACGGTCCGATGCAGGCCTGCATCATGCGGCACAGCAGGAAAATGCCGATAGTCGGAGCGAGAACGCAGCCGAGCGAGGCGATGATGAAGATTGCGAGCGCCGCCAGGACAACCGGTCGGCGTCCGAACCGGTCCGATATCGCTCCCCCAATCGCTTCCAGGAACGCAGTCACGATGGAAAAGCCGGCGACGGAGAGGTTCACGAGAGCGAAATCGGCATGGAATGCCGCCGATATCTTCGGCAGAGACGGCAGGATCATATTCACGGGCAGCACGGCAAGCGCCGAGAGCAGGATGAGGGTTATCAGCCGCGGCTGTTCGGCTGCTCTTTCGGTGATCGTGTCGTCGGTTGCTTGGTTGGATGAATGATCGATGCGGCTTTTGGGGCGCGTCATGGCCTTGTCCATCGTGTGTGGGGAAGTCGAGGGAGATCTGACGAGGCGTTGCCTGGACTCCAGGCAATAAAAAAGGCCCCCGTCAGGAGCCTGCTTACCGCGCATGGGTGCTTTCGCCGGATGGCTACGCCATCCTGCCCATGCGCCTTCCTACCACTACGATAACGAGTGCCGTGTTCATGGCACTAGAGCTAACCGCAAAGCTGCGCAGCGTCAATGCGCGGCTGCCCCAATATGACGCCGTTTCGACCCGGGTTGGCGGGCTCAAATATCGTAGCTGAGCCCGGAATTCAGCGTGGAGATGAATTGCTTCGTCCGCTCCTGTGCCGGGTTGGAGAAGATATTGCGTGAGGAGCCGGTCTCGACGATGTTGCCCGCCTCAAGGAACACGACATTGTTGGCGATCTTGGAGGCGAGGCGCAGATCGTGCGTTGCCATGACCATGGTCGTGCCTTCGTTGGCGAGCTTGCCCAGCACGTCGACCACTTCGGCCGCCAGTTCCGGATCGAGCGCCGAGGTGGGTTCGTCGCAGAGCAGCACGCGCGGCGAGGGGGCGAGCGCGCGGGCGATGGCGACACGCTGTTGCTGGCCGCCCGAAAGCGTCGAGGGCCAGGCATCTATCTTGTGCGCCATGCCGACCTTGGTCAGAAGTTCGACTGCGCGGGCGCGGGCCTTGTCTGCCGGCCAGCGCAGCACAGTGGTCAGCCCTTCCATGACATTGCCGATCGCGGTCTGATGCGGAAAGAGCTGGAAATTCTGGAAAACCATGCCCGTCTGGCGGCGGATCTTCTGGATGTCCTGCCAGGATGGCTTCTTGCCCGGCTGGAAGGTGGCCGTCTCCCCGCCGATGCGGATCGTTCCGGCGGTTGGGATTTCCAAAAGGTTGATGCAGCGAAGCAGCGTGCTCTTGCCGCCGCCCGAAGGCCCCACAAGCGCCGTCACCGTTCCCTCGGGGATCATCAGGCTGATATCCTTGAGGATGACATTGTCGCCGAAGCGCTTTTCGATATGCGAAAGCTCGATCATGCCTGTGCCTCCAGCGTGCCGCCCGAGCGGGCGAAGCGGCGTTCGAGGTAGCCCTGCAGCGTCGACAGAAAGGTGCTGAGCACGAGATAGATGATGGCGGCCTCGATATAGAGGATCAGCGGCTCATAGGTCGTCGCCACGATGCGCTGCGCGGCCTGAAACAGCTCCGGCACGGTGATGGCGGCGGCGAGCGACGTATCCTTGACCAGCGAAATGAAGGTGTTCGACAGCGGCGGCACGGCGACGCGGGCTGCCTGCGGCAGGATGGTGCGGCTCATCGCCTGGCGCCAGTTCATGCCGATCGAATAGGCGGCTTCCCACTGACCCTTCGGCACGGAGGAAATGACGGCGCGAATGATTTCGGACGTATAGGCGCCGACGCTCAGCGTAAAGCCGATGATGGCTGCGGGGAAAGCGTCGAGCAGGATGCCGAGGCTCGGCAGGCCGTAGAAGATGACGAAGAGCTGCACGAGAAGCGGCGTACCGCGGATCACCCAGACATAGAAGCGGGCGATGGCCACGAACGGCGCCGGGGCGAACAGCCTGACGACGGCGGTGAGCAGGCCGAGCAGAAGGCCGAGAACGAAGGTAATCAAGGTGAGCGGGATGGTGAAGACGAGCCCCGCCCAAAGCAGCGTGCCCAGTGACTCCCACATCAGTTGCAGCCAATGCTCCAAGGAGAAGCCTTTCGATAACAGAATGCGTCCGGAGGTGACCCCGGACGCATCTTTTTCACAGTTTTATGTCTCTGCCTATGCCTTCTTACTTCGAAACGTCCTGGCCGAAGTATTTCTTGGAGATCTTGTCATAGGTGCCGTCGGCCTTGATATCGGCCAGCGCCTTGTTGATCGCAGCAAGCAGTTCCGGCTCGCCCTTGCGGATGATGACGGCGGAGAAATCGGCATTGGCCTGCTGGGCGACGATCTTCACCGGCGCGTCGGGCTTATGCTTCTTGAAATCGAGGAAGGAAAGGCTGTCGTTGATGGTGGCGTCGGCGCGGCCGGTCAGAACGAGCTGGATCGACTGGTCGAAACCGTCGGTGCCGACGAGTTCGGCGCCGGATTCCGTTGCGAGCTTGCCGAAGTTGCTGGTCAGCGACTGTGCCGCCTTCTTGCCCTTGAGATCGGCGAAATCCTTGATGGCACTGTTGCTGTCCTTGACGATCAGCACGGCCTTGGAGGCGATGTAGGGCTCGGAGAAGTCATACTTCTTTTTGCGCGCTTCGGTGACGCCGACTTCGTTGATGACGGCATCGTAGCGGTTGGCGTCGAGGCCGGCGATCAGGCCATCCCACTTGCCTTCCAGGAACTGCGCCTTGACGCCGAGCTTGCCGGCGATGGCTTCCGCGATCTCGACGTCAAAGCCGGTCAGCTTGCCGCTTTCGTCATGAAAGGTGAAAGGCGCATAGGTGCCTTCCGTGCCGACCTTGAATACGCCGGCCGACTGGATCGCCTTGAGGTTTTCGCCAGCATGGGCGGGGAGCAGGAACGCAGCCTGCACGAGGGCGGCGGCGGCAACAGTCTTCAACCAGTTCATCGTTCTCTTCCGTTTCTGGAGCGGTTTCATTCAATGTCGCATACATCGCAGAAAAATTGCATCGCGAAAGCGTAGAAAACTGCGGGATAAATGGGCAATTGCGAATATTTTTCTCAAAAGATCGGGATTACGCTGCTAAGAGCGCCGCCGCTCCCGCTTATCGTCAAGAATCGCCGGCCGCGTGACATGAGCGGCATGGTGACAATTCTCAACACCGCCCTATTTCGTCATCTGATTATTGTCCCGGTGCGGCATCCTTCGCGCAAGGCATGTGCGTCGAACATGCGTCCTGGCGGCTCGCTGCGAGACGCCGGCAGCGATCAAATGGCGTTTCTATCACAAAGCAAAAACACAAGAATCTATCTGACACAGCCGGAGAGGTAACGAATTGCCTATCGATGCGCGCTGGCGGCTTCGGCCGATTACCGGGCTTGATATCGCGGTCGCGTCTCTTTTTCTGATTCTGAGTTTGTGCACCATCTCGCCGACCTTTGCGGCGGAAACGATCGAGCGGCCATCGAAATGGATCGGCCGTGTTGCGGCCAGCGATGCGGCTTTTGGCTGGCCCGGCAGCGGTTTTGCGTTGCGTTTCGAAGGCACCTCGCTCTCGGTTACCCTCGTTGACACCGGACAGAACAGCCTGGAGATCGAATTGGACGGCGTTCCCCAGCGCCTTGACCTGCAGGCAGGCCAGCACCGATACCAGCTTGCCGATAGCTTGCAGCGAGGCGTCCATAGCGTTCGCGCGACGCGTCGCACCGAAGGATGGGTTGGCGATACCACATTCGTTTCCGCCGAAACCGACGGGTCGTTTCTTCCAGTGGAAGCATCGGCCGAAGAGATGGTGGCAATAGGAGACTCCATCACTGCAGGCTACGGCGTCGAGGGTGTCGGTCCCGGCTGCAAATTTACCCCCGGAACTGAAAATCAATATCTGACATATGCCGCCGTTGCCGCACGTAATCTCGGGATGGAGCTTACGACGCTCGCGGTTTCGGGAATCGGCCTTTCGCGCGCTCGCAAGGGCACGAAAACCATGCCTGACGTCATCGACAATGGGACGCTGTTGAGAAGCGGTGCGCCCGGTCTTCCCGACGAGCGCGTTTCCGCCGTCGTCATCAATCTGGGGACGAACGATTTTTCGGACGGCAAGCATCCCGACGATTTCGGCGGGGAGTACGCCAAGCTTCTCTCCAGGCTCAGATATCAGTTTCCAAAAGCGTATCTTTACGCCGCGCTCGGTCCGATGATGCCTCAGAAGGACTTCGATACGGCCGAGAAAGCAATCAAGGCCGTCGTCCAGACGAGCGCCGCGAAAGGCGAAAGCCGCCTTCGATATCTGAATTTACGCGTCAAACCGAAGGATTTTGGATGCAATTGGCATCCAAGCCGCAGCACGCAGGCGGCAATGGCGGATTTGTTGGAACAAGCAATCAAAGCGGATCGGGGCCGTCATGGTTAACGAGCAGGTGCTTTCCATTCGGCGGTCAAACTCGAAACAATTGGACTCTCTCCAGTTTCTCCGATTTGTGGCCGCCTTCTCCGTCGTTCTCTTTCATTTCGGACGCACACTCGTGCTCGAGTACCATGTCGATCGCAATTATTTCGACATGGGTGCTGCCGGCGTCGACATTTTCTTCGTTCTGAGCGGCTTCATCATCAGCTACTCCTCCGATCCGGGACGGGGGCTTGTCTATTTCGCACGCAAGCGCGTTGCGAGAATAGTTCCGCTCTATTGGTTGCTGACGCTGGTGATCGTCTTGATCGCGCTCGTGAAGCCCAACCTGCTCAATTCGACTGTGGTGACCGTGGAGACGGTCATCAAATCTCTTCTTTTCATCCCTTATCAGAAAAGCGGAGGCGCCATACAGCCGATCCTTTTCCTGGGTTGGACGCTTTGTTACGAGGTGTTTTTCTACGCAATCTATGGCGCCTGCCTGATCTTTGGCGCCAGGGCAACCTGGTTCGCCTCCGCAGTCATCCTCTTCCTGATCGCGTTGCACGCGATTTGGCCCGCGGGATCTGTCGAATGGCGTTTCTATACAAATCCGATATTGATCGAATTCGTTCTCGGCATGATGCTTCACAAGGCATATTCGGCTTACAGCGCCATCAGGAGCGGATCGAATGCTGCCGCCTTCGTGCTCGTTCTCCTGGCATGCGGGGCTTACTTCTTCATCGTGACACTTGCCGGTCCCAGTCTCTTTGCCTCAAGCCTGTTTGCGGTCCTGTTCGTCGCTGGCTTCCTGCTCATGCGGATGCCGTCCGGGAAACTATGGGCCATTCTGGTTCTGCTGGGAGACGCATCCTACTCGCTCTACCTCATTCACCCCTATACGTTTCAGCTTCCGGTCAAATTGCTGGGCAAGCACCTCTCCCTGCCCGTTGCGACCGGGATATTGGCGCTGGTCACGCTTTGCACGATCGGGATCTCGGTGGCGCTTCTCAAGTTCTTCGAGCGGCCGATGCAGGCTCTTTTGATGCGGCGGCCACAACTTGTCGAGGGAACTGCCGCCGTGGCGGAGTGAAATCCAACGCCGCGGTGCGGGTTGGAAGCTTCGCTCGGGAGGCAATCTTGGTTTGTGCCCGAGGGAGGCGCATTGATCCACCTCAAGCCGCCGCCGTCCGCCGCTTCATCCGTTCGCTGATAATGATGATGAAGCCGGCGCTCAGGATCAGGATGGCGCCGATGAAGGTGTTGGCGCCGGGGATGTCGCCCCAGATCAGGTAGCCGAGCAGGAAGGCCCAGACGAGCGAGGTGTATTCGAATGGTGCCAGCACCGAGACGGGAGCCTGGCGCATGCCTTCGAAAAGGGCAAGCTGGCCGGCGCCGGCGATGATGCCGGTCAAGGCGAGCAGGACGATCTGGAACGGCGTCGGCGTGTGCCAATGGATGATCGCCATGCCCGCGGTTAGGATGATGAACAGGATGTTGGAGACGGCCATCTGGATATGGCTCTTCTCGTGCAGCGCCGTCTTGCGCAAGAGCACCATGCCGCATGCCCAGAGGACGGCGGCCTGCAGCGCCAGATAGACCGGCCAGGAAATCGAGAGGCCGACGGGATTGGAGGCGATCACGACGCCGCAAAAGCCGACGCCAACCGCCATCCAGCGGGCGACGGTGACCTTCTCGCGCAGCACGATGGTCGCGAGGATAGTGCCGACGATCGGAGCGGCGTAATAGAGCGTCGTCACCTCGGCGAGCTGCAGATAGGACGCCGCCGAATAATAGGAAATCCAGGCGATGAGAATGATGATGCTGCGCACGATCATCGGCTTGATGATCGGCGAGCGCGCCACCTTATGAACGAGCGCCGGGCCTTCGAAGACGAAGCAGCCGGCAAGGATGGTGCAGCTACGGATGAACAGGACCTGCCAGACGGGGATGGAGGCGACGAGCAGCTTCACAGCCGAATCATGGGCAGTGAACAGCATGTAGGCAAACACCGTAAGCAGGATGCCATAGCCGATGGAGTTTTTCACGAGGATGCACCAGAGGATGACCCGGCTTGGGCCGGCCGAAGAATCTTTCAGGCCTCAACCGATAGGAGCCTACTTTTTTCGCGTCAATAGGACATTTCGCCGATGGCGTGCACATATGAATGATTTATTCGGGGTTGTGGTGTCTTTGCCTCCGCTTTAACAGACGGAGACGAAAAGTGACTGCGGCGGTCTGTTTCGGTCGTTGCGACTTCAATCGATTTAAATAGACTGCGATGCCGATCTGGGGGGAATTTTGATGAACGACAGGGCTGGATTCGAGGGTCTCGAGGTGCGCAGGAGTGGATTTTTCACCAAACCGCGTGCGGCCGTTTCGTTGATGTTCCTGTTGAACGGCTTCATGGTTGGGTGCTGGGCGCCGAAAATCCCCGAATTCGCCGAGCGGCTTCAGCTGACGAAATTCGAGCTCGGCCTGATGATCCTCGTCTTCGGCGTCGGCTCGCTCGTCATGATGCCGCTTGCCGGCGCTCAGATCGCGGTGCGCGGCTCGCGTGTCGTCGTGCGTGCCTTTGCGGTGCTGCTGCTGCCGATGATTCTGGCGCTGACGCTGACGCCGAATGTCTGGACGGCGGCCGTCGCGCTCTTCCTCTTTGGCGGTTTCATCGGCGCCATGGATGTGGCGATGAACGCCAATGCCGTCTCGGTCGAAAAATCCATGCGCCGGGCGATCATGTCTTCCTGCCATGCCTTCTGGAGCCTCGGCGGTCTGCTAGGCTCGGCGATGGGCGGCCTGCTGATCTCGCGCTGGGGCATTCTTGGCCACGCCGAAGCCTCGACCGCGATCGCCGTTGTTTTTCTGGTCGTTGCCTGGCCGATGGTCCTCAGCGATCAGCCGCATCATGATGAGGCCAAACCGAAGGCGAAGCTGCCGATGATTCCGCTGCCCTGGCTCCTCGGCATTGTCGCGTTGTTCTGCATGGTGCCGGAAGGTGCGGTGCTCGACTGGAGCGCGCTCTATCTCAGTCAGGAAAAAGGGGCGTCGGTGGCGCTGTCGGGCTTCGGCTTCGCCGCTTTCTCGGCCACCATGGCGACCATGCGCTTTGCCGGCGATTTCGTCCGCGATTGGCTCGGCGCGATCAAGACATTGCGCGTCTGTACGGTCTTTGCCATCATCGGCATGCTGACGGCAGCACTTGCGCCAAACGCCGCGATCGCCATTCTCGGCTTTGCACTCTGCGGCATCGGCATTTCCAACATGGTGCCGATCGCTTTTTCCGCCGCTGGTAATATTCCGGGGCTGCAGCCCGGCATCGGTATTTCGGTCGTCACGACGCTCGGCTATTCCGGCATGCTGGTCGCGCCGTCCGCGATCGGCTTTGCCGCCGAGCATGTCGGCTTCTCGCCGGTCCTGATGGCACTGCCGGTGCTGCTGCTCGTCGTGCTGGCCTTCTCCTCACTGGCGCGCTACGCTGACGGCATCGGGGATGCCAAGCATTAATTTCGTCGCTTTTGATCGGTAACGGCTAAGCTCCGTCCGATCAAAAGAGATCGCCGGAGCGGTTGACAACGACCGCTTCGTGATCCACCTGAAAGGCACCCATTTTCGAGGCCTGCGAGAGCTTTCCATGTCGTCCGCCACCGATTTCGATCCGAAACCGCGCCGTTCCTCCGTTGCCGTCGATGTCGGCGGCGTGATCGTCGGCGGCGGCGCGCCCGTCGTCGTGCAGTCCATGACCAATACCGACACGGCCGATATCGATTCGACCGTCGCCCAGGTCGCCGCACTTTATAAAGCCGGCTCGGAACTCGTGCGCATCACCGTCGATCGCGATGAAAGTGCTGCCGCCGTGCCGAAGATCCGCGAGCGGCTATTGCGTCTCGGAATGGACGTGCCGCTCATCGGCGATTTCCATTATATCGGCCACAAGCTGCTCGCCGATCATCCGGCCTGCGCCGAGGCGCTGGCGAAATACCGCATCAATCCCGGCAATGTCGGCTTCAAGGACAAGAAGGATAAGCAGTTCGCCGAGATCATCGAGATGGCGATCCGCTACGACAAGCCGGTGCGCATCGGCGTCAACTGGGGCTCGCTCGATCAGGATCTTTTGACCGCGCTGATGGACAAGAATGCTGCCGAAGGCTCGCCGCTGTCGGCCCGGCAGGTGACGCGCGAGACCATCGTGCAGTCGGCGCTGATCTCGGCCGATCTTGCCGAGGAAATCGGTCTGCCGCGCAACCGCATTATCCTGTCGGCCAAGGTCAGCCAGGTGCAGGATCTGATCGCCGTCTATTCCATGCTGTCGGAGCGTTCCGATCATGCGCTGCATCTCGGCCTTACCGAGGCCGGCATGGGCTCCAAGGGCATCGTCGCTTCGTCGGCCGCCATGGGCTATGTGTTGCAGCATGGTGTCGGCGATACGATCCGCGTTTCGCTGACGCCGGAGCCGAATGGCGACCGTACCCGCGAAGTGCAGGTGGCGCAGGAATTGCTGCAGGTCATGGGCTTCCGCCAGTTCATTCCCGTGGTTGCGGCGTGTCCCGGCTGTGGCCGCACGACCTCGACGGTCTTCCAGGAATTGGCGCAGAACATCCAGAACGATATCCGCAAGAACATGCCGGTCTGGCGCGAGAAATATCCGGGCGTCGAGGCGCTGAACGTCGCCGTCATGGGCTGCATCGTCAACGGTCCGGGCGAAAGCAAGCATGCCGATATCGGCATTTCGCTGCCCGGCACCGGTGAGACGCCAGCCGCCCCGGTCTTCATCGACGGCCAGAAGGCCATGACGCTGCGCGGCCCGAACATCGCCTCCGATTTCGAGGCGCTGGTTACCGACTATATCGAAAAGCGGTTCGGCCAGAAGACCGTCGCGGCGGAGTGATCGGCTATCGCATCTGAATAAATGCCCCTCACCCCAGCCCTCTCCCCGTTTTGACGGGGCGAGGGAGCGACATCACCAAGCCCCTTCGCCCCGTAAAACGGGGAGAAGGTGGACTCTCACAGTCAAGCGAAGCGGACTGTGAGAGGACGGTTGAGGGGCTCGCCTATCCATAGGCGATTGTCCTAGCCTCTCTCCATTTGCATTGATGCAATTCCTGGTGGAAAACCGCTTTGCGCTTTTCCTGGAATTGCTTGGCTCGGATCAGATATTGCTCGTCAGCAGCTTGATGCCGGCAAAGCAATAGAAGCCGGCCATGGCGCCCTCGATCCAGCGGCGGGCATTGCGATAGATTTTCAGCGCATGCGATGTCGAAAACAGGATCGCATAGCCCATGAACGCCAGAAGACCAGTCGTGCCGCAGATGGCGATGATTAGCACCGCCACGGAAGCGGGCGCGCCCTGCGGCATGCCGAGCGCGATGATGGCCAGCCAGGCGAAGATCGCCTTGGGATTGGTGACGTGGATGCCGTAGCCGCGCAGGACCAGCGATTTGAAACCAGGCGTCTTCTGCTCCATCGTGGCTGCCTGCAACTCGCCGCCGGCACGCACGGCACGGAATGCCTTATAGGCGAGATAGAGCAGATAGATGCCGCCGAAGATCTTCAGAACTTCCAGCGCCATCGCATAGGTCTGCAGCAGCGTCGCAAGGCCTGCCGCTGCGGCAATCGCCCAGGTCATCGATCCCCCGAATATGCCGAGCGAGATCGTCATGCCGGCCTTGCGGCCATGGGTCATCGAGGTGCCGATAATGGCCATGATGGCGGGGCCGGGGCTAACGACGGCAATAATGTAGGCGATATAGGCCGGCAGGATCTGCGGCAGGTAGGCAAGGGTCTCATGCATGGAAGATTTCCCGGGGGTGTTCGGCCGGCGCGGAGAATTCTGCGTCTACAGGCCAATACGGAACGGGAATGTGTCATAAATCCCGGCGGAAATCATCCGGCGCAATCATGGATTCTTGTGATGGTGACATTTCCTGGCCGAATGGATGGCCATGGCTGAATGGGCCACGGGCCGGTCGCTGCTGCCGAGTGGGTGGCTCATCTCGGGCAATACCATGAAGGCGCTTCGGGATCAGCTTTTGCGGTTTGCGACGAAGCGGGCGGTTTCCATCAGAATATCCGCCTTGCGGCCATAGGCGGACAGCAGGCCGGCTGCTTCGTTTACCAGCCTTGCGAGCGTCGTTTCTGCCCATTCCTGCCCGTGCAGGGCGACCAGCGTGCCCTTGCCGCGGCCGGCATCCTTGCCGGTCGCCTTGCCCATGGTGGTGGCATCGGCTGTGAGGTCGAGAAGATCGTCTGCGAGCTGGAAGGCAAGGCCGATCTTTTCGCCGAAAGTCCTGAGGCGTTTGCGATCTTCGGCCGAGGCACCGGCGATAATGGCGCCGGCCTCGCAGGCAAAGCGGATCAGTGCCCCCGTCTTCATCGCCTGCAGCGTGGTGATGCCCTTTTCGTCGGGCGTTTCTTTCTCCGCGGCGAGATCAAGCGCCTGGCCGCCCGCCATGCCGCCGATGCCGGCTGCGCGCGACAGTGCCAGCACTAGCGCCATTTTTCGATCCGCTGGCAACTCCGTCTCGGGGGCGGCGATAATGTCGAAGGCGTAGGTCAGCAGGCTGTCGCCGGCCAGAATCGCCGTGGCGTAATCGAAGGCGATGTGCACGGTCGGCTGGCCGCGGCGCAGATCGTCGTCGTCCATGGCGGGCAGGTCGTCATGGACGAGGGAATAGCAGTGTACGCATTCGAGTGCGGCGCCGACCCTGAGCGCTGCCTCGGCATTGCCGCCGAGAAGGGCGGCCGATTCCATGACGAGGAAGGGACGCAGCCGCTTGCCGCCGTTCAGGACGCCGTGGCGCATGGCGCTCAGCAGCCTGTCGGGGCGGACGATCTCGTCATTCAGGCTACCGTCGGCGAGAAGCCGGGTCAGCAGTGCCTCGGTCTTGCCGGCATTGTCCTTGAGGCGGTTCTCGAATGAGGAATGGGTGCTGTCCATGGGCGCTGTTTGGCATGAGAGCCCGTTGCTGGCAATGACAATTGTCGACGCGGGGTGGGAATTGCGCCGCACTCTGGTCATCGCTTTGTGTAGACGGTATGACGGGATGGAGCATCAGAACGTTTCCCGGATGCATGAAGGGGTTGTACCGGGATGGAGCGATCGTGGACGTCAGGCACTTGGACATATCGACTGATAGTGAGGAGGAGGAAGCCGAGGTGCCGCAACGCTCCTCCCCGTTGGCGCGCTTCAAGGCAAGGCCAATCTGGCAGCGCGTCGTCCTTGTGGTGATCGGCGTCCTGCTGCTGCCCTATCTCTTCATCGTCTTTTATCTGCTGCCATTCGTCCACCCCGTTTCCACCCTGATGATAGGCGACGCCGTTACCTTTCAGGGATATGACCGCCGCTGGGTCCCGCTGGATAAAATCGCGCCGGTGCTGGTGAAATCCGTCATGGTCTCGGAAGACGGACAATTCTGTTATCACGGCGGCGTCGATTGGGGCGAAATGCGCGCGTTGGTCCAGGAAACGCTGCGCGGCAAATCCACCCGTGGGGGCAGCACTATCCCGATGCAGACCGTCAAGAACCTGTTTTTATGGAACGGCCGCTCTTTCGTACGCAAGACGCTGGAATTGCCGCTTGCGGTTTCCGCCTCGGCCGTCTGGTCGAAACGCCGGATGATGGAGATTTATCTCAATATCGCCGAATGGGGGCCAGGCATTTACGGCATCGAGGCGGCGGCGCGCTACCATTTCAAGGTGCCGGCCTCCAAGCTCACGGCACGTCAGGCGGCCCTCCTCGCCGTTTCGCTGCCGAACCCGATCGACCGGGTGGCGAGCAAGCCGGGAAGAGGTCTCAGCCAGCTCGCCGCGCTGATCCAGCGCCGCGCGCGCAATGCCGACGCATACATCAAATGCCTTTATGACTGATATCAGAACTTATCGTTCGATCGGCTTGTCGTCCTCTGGCATTCTTGACCGTGATGAAAGGGCGATATGAGTCATTTCAAAGAATTCTTTCCCTTCAGATTCCGGCACTGAAAAGGAACATGCGATCATGGACAAGCTCACGCTTTATATCGGCAATAAGAACTATTCGTCCTGGTCGTTTCGGCCGTGGATTGCGCTGGAGGGGTGTGGCATTCCTTTCGAAGAGGTGCTGATACCTTTCGATTTTCCAGGCGGAAATCCGCGCATTCGGGAGGTGTCGCCGACGGGCAAGGTGCCGATGCTGGTTCACGGCGGCTTCAAGGTATGGGAATCCTTCGCCATCATCGAATATGCGGCCGAGCTTTTCCCGGATGCCGGGCTTCTGCCGAGGGATCGTCAGGCGCGTGCGCTCGCGCGATCCTACAGCATGGAGATGGTGTCGGGTTTCAGTGCCCTGCGCAACGCCTGCCCGATGAACATGCGCCGTCCGGTCGCCCGCCGCGATCTCCCCGATGGAGTGACGGCGGACGTGGCGCGTATCGAGGCCATCTGGCGCGAAGCGAGAGCCTTTTCTGGCGGCCCTTTCCTGTTCGGGAATTTTTCCGGCGCGGACGCCATGTTTGCCCCCGTCGTCAGCCGTCTGGAGCGGTATGACATCGCGGTTGCGGCGGATACGCGGGACTATATGGCAGCCGTGAAGGCGCTGCCTGCCTGGCAAAAATGGGAGGAAGCCGCATTGCAGGAAACATGGACCGTGCCGGAGGACGAGGACTGATGCGGTCTCGACTATCCGCGAATCTGGCGCGATGGCCAAAAAATGCTATTAGGGACTGGTCAAAGCCCGCTAAGCCATGTATAAGCCCGCCCAATTTCCGAAATTGATGCATGTCTGTTTCGGCCGCCTTGCTGGCCGTGGATATGTTTCGTCCGTACATGGAGTAACGAGAATGGCTGTACCGAAGAGAAAAACGAGCCCGTCCAAGCGCGGTATGCGCCGCTCTGCTGACGCCCTGAAGGCTTCGACCTACGTCGAAGACAAGAACTCCGGCGAACTGCGTCGCCCGCACCACATCGACCTGAAGACGGGCATGTATCGCGGCCGTCAGGTTCTGACGCCGAAGGAAAGCGCATAATCCAGCGCTGCCTTGATGGCATGAATGAAGAGGCTGGCGTTTCGCCGGCCTTTTTCTGTTTTGATGGGGGGGTGCTGGGATGCGTGAAAGCGGCCTAATGGTATCCCGAAAGGCTGCTCCCCCTCTGTCCCTTTCGGGACATCTCCCCCACAAGGGAGAGATTGTTGGGAGTATGCTGCTCGTCCCAATGTGAACTTACGTGCCGGTTTCAACAGATCGGCTGTTGAGCTGAGGCAGGGAGGCGCCGCGATTACCGATCTCCCTCTTGTGAGGGAGATGTCACGTCAGTGACGGAGGGGGAACTCTCCACGGATTCATTAGCGCATTGCCATGTATTAAAGGCTATCCAGCTTGCTCTGCATGGCGCGGAGCTGCTCCTTCAATTCGTCGATGTCCTTGGCTTCGGCCTTGCGGCTTTCCTTCGCCGGCGGCTTCATGAAGGGCGAGAACATCTGCATGGCCTGCTGGAACATTTCGGTATTGCGGCGGACCTGCTCCTCGACCATCTGCATAGGCAGCTGAAGATTCTTTCCAAGCGGCGTTTCGCCGAAAGCGCGATTGATCTGTTCGCGCATCTGGGTCTGCTGCTCCGTGAAGGCGCGCATGGAGTGCTCGAGAAAGCTCGGCACGACCATCTGCATCTGGTCGCCATAATAGCCGATCAGCTGCCGGAGGAAGGAAATCGGCAGCAGCGTGTTGCCGGTCTTCGATTCCTGTTCGAAAATGATCTGTGTTAAGACCGAATGCGTAATGTCTTCACCGCTTTTGGCATCCTGGACAGTGAATTCCTCGCCCTTCTTCACCATCTCCGCCAGATCGTCCAGCGTCACATAGGTGCTGGTGCCGGTATTGTATAGGCGGCGATTGGCGTATTTCTTGATTACGATCTGGCCCTCATTCTTTGCCATTTATCAGTCTCCTGGCCCCGTCTGATTGTATGGAATATTCCTCCACTCCGGAGTGTAGACGCAAAAGAAGCTTGGTGACAATCGGTTTGTGCGATGCGGCAAGGCCTTTCCTTTGATTGGATTTTTTGAAGGCGGTGACAGCTTCGTGAAATCTGCACGATGAAAATTCTTGCTGTTTGACTCAGGAGCAAAGCTTTGACAGTTTCGCCTCATATACGTGTTCATTCTGTGAGGAGGCTTCCATGAGCAGTTCATCCATCGTCGTCGCCAGCGCGGCCCGCACTGCGGTCGGTTCGTTCAACGGCGCATTCGCGACCGTTCCGGCGCATGAACTCGGCGTGGCCGCGATCAAGGGTGCGCTGGAGCGCGCCGGTGTCGATGCCAAGGAAGTCGACGAAGTGATCCTCGGCCAGGTGCTTCAAGCCGGCGAAGGGCAGAACCCGGCCCGCCAGGCTGCGATGAAAGCCGGCATTCCGCAGGAGGCGACCGCATGGGGCGTGAACCAGCTTTGCGGTTCCGGCCTGCGTGCCGTGGCGCTCGGCCTGCAGCAGATCGCAACCGGTGATGCGAAGATCATCGTCGCCGGCGGTCAGGAATCCATGTCGATGGCGCCGCATGCCGCGAACCTTCGCTCCGGTACCAAGATGGGCGACATGAAAATGATCGACACCATGATCAAGGACGGCCTGACAGACGCCTTCTACGGCTACCACATGGGCATCACCGCCGAAAATATCGCGCGGCAATGGCAGCTTTCGCGCGAGGAGCAGGATCAGTTCGCCGTTGCCTCGCAGAACAAGGCGGAAGCCGCGCAGAAGGCCGGCCGCTTCACGGACGAGATCGTTCCCTTCACCATCCAGACGCGCAAGGGCGACGTCACGGTCGATGCCGACGAATACATCCGCCACGGCGCGACGCTGGACGGCATGGCGAAGCTGCGCCCGGCTTTCGACAAGGAAGGCACGGTCACCGCCGGCAACGCTTCCGGCCTCAACGACGGCGCCGCCGCTGCCGTGCTGATGACCGAGGCGGAAGCCTCGCGCCGCGGAATCCAGCCGCTCGCTCGCATCGTCTCCTGGGCAACCGCCGGCGTCGATCCGCAGATCATGGGGACCGGACCGATCCCGGCCTCACGCAAGGCGCTGGAAAAGGCCGGCTGGTCCGTCAACGATCTCGATCTCGTCGAGGCCAATGAGGCGTTTGCCGCCCAGGCCTGCGCCGTCAACAAGGATCTCGGCTGGGATACGTCGATCGTCAACGTCAACGGCGGCGCGATCGCCATCGGACACCCGATCGGCGCCTCCGGCGCCCGCGTCCTCAATACGCTGCTGTTCGAAATGAAGCGCCGCGGCGCCCGCAAGGGGCTTGCCACGCTGTGCATCGGCGGCGGCATGGGCGTCGCCATGTGCTTCGAAGCGCTCTAAAATCAACGAAGCAGAGCATGATGTCGCCCGATAACCGTATGACACTTTTCGGCATCATGCTCTAAGGCGTGTCTAAAGGATTTTTCCAGAAGAAGTGGTGAAAGCGGAGCGGGCGACCCGACATTCGCGCGTCCAGTTTCCACAGCAACAAAGGGGAGTGGCACATGAGCAGAGTGGCATTGGTAACCGGGGGTACGCGCGGCATCGGAGCTGCCATTTCGATGGCGCTGCACAATGCGGGCTATAAGGTGGCGGCAACCTATGCCGGCAATGACGAGAAGGCCCGGGCTTTCCACGACGTGACCGGTATCTCCGTTCACAAATGGGATGTCACCGACTACGAGGCCTGCGGCAAGGGGATCGCCAAGATCGAGGACGATCTCGGCCATGTCGACATCCTGGTCAACAATGCCGGCATCACCCGCGACGCCATGTTCCACAAGATGACGCCGCAGCAGTGGCATGAGGTCATCAACACCAATCTCACCGGTCTCTTCAACATGACGCATCAGGTCTGGCAGGGCATGCGCGACCGCAGCTTCGGCCGCGTCATCAACATCTCGTCGATCAACGGTCAGAAGGGGCAGATGGGGCAGGCGAACTACTCCGCCGCCAAGGCGGGTGATCTCGGCTTCACCAAGGCGCTAGCGCAGGAAGGGGCCGCCAAGAACATCACAGTCAACGCGATTTGCCCGGGCTATATCGGCACGGAGATGGTGCTGGCGGTGCCGGAAAAGGTGCTGAATGAGCGCATCATCCCGCAAATTCCTGTGGGACGCCTTGGCGAGCCCGAGGAAATCGCCCGCATCGCCGTCTTCCTGGCCAGCGACGATGCCGGTTTCATCACGGGATCGACGATCACTGCCAATGGCGGCCAGCTCTTCGTATAAGCGATTCCAGGAGAAGCGCAGGGCAGGTTACCCGCGCGAAGCTACGTAAGGCAATGAGATTGGAGCGGTTCAGAGCTTTCGCGGGAGGCTGAACCGCTTCAGGCCGTTTCAGGGGCGGATGGGAGTTCCCGGGCCTAGATCTGCAATCATCCCCGGCTTGAATTTGCCTGTTGTCGCTGCCGTGGCTTGAATTCCAGGACGACGGCTTCAAGGGCTACCTGCTGCTTTTCCTTGCCGCGTGCTCTTGCTGCGCTTGCGAGGGCGTAGAAAGTCGTGCCGATGAGCACGATTGCTGCAATGCTTGCGATGATTGCGGCCATGATGCCGTTCCTTTCTCAAAACACTGCCACCTCGCCGTGACTGAGGGCGCGGGAAGTAGATTTTGCTGAGGGAACTGCCGCTCCCAGGATTCGTTCCGAGAGCGAATCCTGACCGGCCACCGGTGGCGACCGGTCAGGCAATGCCTTAGCGGCAGCGAGCCTCATAACGGTGACCGTAGCGGTCGCGATAGATGCAATAGCCGCGACGTTCTTCCGAGCGTCCGATGAGGTTACCGACCACGCCGCCAGCGACTGCGCCGACAGCGGCGCCACCCCAGCTGTGCGTGGCTACGCCGCCGATCAGCGCGCCGGTACCGGCGCCGATGGCCGTGCCTTTTTCCGTTGCCGTGCACGACGCCAATGCGCCGACGAGGGCGATCGCGACGATGATCTTCTTCATGGTGTTAGCTCCCTAGTGTTGCGAGGTTTGAACGATAACCTGCGGATCAGATGCGCCCCATTAATAACAGAATGAGGACAATGACGAGAACAAGCCCGAGACCGCCCGATGGGCCATACCCCCAAGACCGGCTGTAACCCCAGCTGGGAAGTGCGCCAACCAGCAGCAGAATCAGTATGATAAGCAATACCGTACCAAGCATGATATGTCTCCTCCATGTCCGTCCGGCTCGAATATTCCGCCATTATCGCTGTTCGACATGGCGTTAACCTTCCAGCTTTCCCACTCGAAACTGTTCCGGTGAATGGACGAATTCCTCAATTCTGCTCATAGAAACTTGTATGCGCGACAATTGTTCCGGCTAAGAAATAAAAATGAACGGGCGCGGCAGTTGGGATGCTTAGCGAACCCTTAAATGGGATCGCATCGGGTGAGGGTTACAGGCGCGGCGGCAAATTCGTGTGTATGGTTAAAATACCGTTAAAATACAATGGGTTGTGGTGAATGAAACGAGAAAGGCCGGATGTCCGTGATTCGTCGGCGATTCGTTCTGCATTTGAACTTTGGTTAACGGCGGGGCGTTTGCCGACACGCCGAATACAAGGATGCTACCGTCGGCGAATATCGTCCAGGTGGTGTGTTCGCGGGCGGATTCGTTAATTCGCAGCGAACTCCGCAACAGCATTGCCATTCATTCTGACCTCTATGTGGCGATGCTGTTCCGGCGAAATACAACATGTAGCCGTGAACAAATGCGATACCTGCTGTTATCCGCGATTCGTCACCGATTCGTTCCGGCTTTGATCGTTGTGTTAACGACTACACCTGTTGCGTGCAATTGTCGATTCATGATAGCTGCGCTCGTCGAAAGACGAACCGCAATCGCAGATTCGGCTTGGATTCGTGTCTCAACCATTCAGAGTCCGGCATGCCCCCGACCGGGAAAGCGCTAGATATTGTGGAGAACAAAGACAGAATCGCTTGGAATCTGCGATTCGTCGCCAATTCGTTCCGGCTTTGGCCCAGATGTTTTGTCGTCCGTATGATTCATGCGAAACTTTATCATTTACAGATTGTTAACCATGGTGCGGCGCGAGATTTCGCTGGCTGAGGATTCTCCGCTTGACTCCTTTTTCATGCGGAAAGCCGCTTAGACAAGATTCAGCATTTGGTGGGAATCTTTTCATTGAAATCCATATGTAGTCGTGAACAAATAGGGAACTATACGGAGTCAGCGATTCGTCTCCGATTCGTTCTCAGGCTGTTCCGGAATCGTCGGGACTCGCATGGGATGCAACGCAAATGTAGCTTGTGGTTGAGGCGCTCAAATATGAAATCGAATGTTGCCGCATCTGTTTTTTCATTCGGGTCTTGCCTTTGTCACATATGGTCGTCATCTGTTCGTTTCCTCCAGGAGGAACTGGCTGATCGGAAGACGGCTGTTTCTCGCCTATGCACGGACCTATGACTCAGACTTCGCAGCCCATGATCCTGAGCGGACGCGGCGTGACCGCGGTGCTCGGACCGACCAATACCGGCAAGACCCATTATGCCATCGAGCGCATGGTGGCGCACGGCAGCGGCGTGATCGGCCTGCCGCTGCGGCTGCTTGCCCGTGAGGTGTATACGCGCGTCGTCGAAAAGGTCGGGGCGCACAATGTCGCGCTCGTGACCGGCGAGGAAAAGATATCGCCGCCCAATGCGCGCTATTCGGTCTGCACCGTGGAGGCCATGCCGCGCGAGACGCGCGCTTCCTTCGTCGCCATCGACGAGGTGCAGCTTGCCAGCGATCTGGAGCGCGGGCATATCTTTACCGACCGTATCCTGCACCTGCGCGGCCGCGATGAAACACTGCTGCTTGGCGCCGGCACCATGCGGCCGATCCTCGAGCAGCTTCTGCCTGGTATTACCGTTCTCGAGCGGCCGAGGCTTTCACATCTTTTCTACGCCGGACAGAAGAAGATCACGCGCCTGCCGCAACGTACAGCAATCGTCGCCTTTTCGGCCGACGAAGTTTATGCGATCGCGGAGCTTATTCGCCGCCAGCGCGGCGGCGCGGCGGTCGTTCTCGGGGCGCTCAGCCCGCGTACCCGCAATGCGCAGGTGGCGCTCTATCAGGCCGGCGATGTCGAATATCTGGTTGCGACGGATGCGATCGGCATGGGTCTCAACCTCGATGTGGATCATGTCGCCTTCGCTCAGGACCGCAAATTCGACGGCTATCAGTTCCGCAATCTCAATCCGGCCGAGCTCGGCCAGATCGCCGGTCGCGCCGGCCGTCATCTCAAGGACGGCACCTTCGGCGTAACGGGGCAGGTCGATCCTTTTGACGACGAACTCGTGCGCCGGATCGAGGGACACGAATTCGACATGGTCAAGGTGCTGCAATGGCGCAGCAAGAATCTGGATTTCGCTTCAATCGCGGCGTTGCGTGCAAGTTTGGAAGACGCGCCTCGCGTGCAGGGCTTGACGCGGGCGCTGCCTGCGGTAGACCAGCAGGCGTTGGAATATCTGTCACGCGATCTGGAGATAGCCGATCTTGCCAGCAACCCGGCTCGGGTTGAGAAATTATGGGAGGCCTGTGCGCTTCCCGACTATCGGCGCATCACGCCTGCCCAGCACGCCGATCTCATTGCCGCCCTCTTTTCCGATCTCGTGCGCTATGGCACGGTGAAAGAGGATTTCCTTGCCGAACAGGTGCACCGCGCCGATCGGACGGATGGCGAGATCGACACGCTTTCGGCGCGAATCGCGCAGATAAGGACTTGGACCTATGTGTCGAACCGGCCCGGCTGGCTTGCCGATCCGACACACTGGCAAGAAAAGACGCGGGAAATCGAAGATCGATTGTCCGACGCGTTACATGAGAGGTTGACGAAACGCTTTGTTGATCGCAGGACATCTGTGCTCATGAAGCGCCTGAGAGAGAATGCGATGCTGGAAGCTGAAATCAGTGTGAATGGAGATGTCTTCGTAGAGGGGCATCATGTGGGACAGTTGACCGGATTCCGGTTCACGCCTATCGCAGGGACCGAAGGGCCGGATGCCAAGGCTGTCCAGACCGCCTCGCAGAAGGCGCTGGGGCTGGAGTTCGAAGCGCGTGCCGCACGTCTGCATGCGGCCGGCAACGGCGATCTCGCGATCAGTGCCGATGGCCTCGTGCGCTGGCTCGGCGATCCTGTCGCGCGCCTGTCAGGCAGCGATCATGTCATGCGCCCGCGCGTCATCCTGCTCGCCGACGAGCAGCTGACCGGCAATGCGCGCGATCATGTCGCCGCCCGTATCGAGCGTTTCGTGAACCACCATATCAGCACGATTCTGAAGCCGCTGGACGATCTCCAGCGTGCCGAAGATCTGCAGGGCCTTGCCAAGGGGCTGGCTTTCCAGCTGGTGGAAAATCTCGGCGTTCTGTTCCGCCGTGATGTCACTGAGGAAGTGAAGTCGCTGGACCAGGACGGGCGTGCCTCGATGCGCCGCTACGGCGTTCGCTTCGGTGCGTACCATATTTTCGTGCCCGCCCTGCTGAAGCCGGCTCCGGCCGAGCTCATCACGCTGCTCTGGGCGCTGAAGAATGATGGTCTCGACAAGCCGGGCTATGGCGACCTGATCCCGGTTCTCGCTGCCGGCCGCACTTCGGTCGTCACCGATCCCGGCTATGAGCGCACATTCTACAAGCTTGCGGGCTTCCGGTTCCTCGGCAAGCGCGCGGTGCGAATCGACATTCTGGAGCGCCTGGCGGACCTCATCCGTCCGCTGCTGCAGTGGAAGCCCGGCCAGGCTTCGCGCCCTGATGGCGCCTATGATGGCCGTCGCTTCACCACGACCACCGCGATGCTCTCCATTCTCGGCGCAACGCTCGAGGATATGGAAGAGATCCTCAAGGGCCTCGGCTACCGCGCCGATTCGGTAAAGGCGGAGGAGGCCACGGCCTTCCTCGCCCAGCAGGACGCGGCTGCAGCACCGGCCACGGCCGCTGGGGAAGCCGCGGCCGAAAAGGCTGATCATGACGATGGCGATGCTGCGACTGACGAGCCGGCTAAGGAAGCAGAAGCCGTTTCGCAGGAAACAGACGCTCCCGCCGAGGCGCCGGCTGAGACCGAAGTGGCGGTCGCTGTCGAAGCCGTTGCCGTTGCGGAAGTTGCCGCCGAACCTGCGGAGCCGAAGCCGGTTCTGCTATGGCGCCTGGGTGGCCGAAACGACAACCAGCAGCGCCAGGGTGGCCGCGGTCATGGTGACCGTCGTGGCCAGCAGGGCGAGGGTCGCGGTCAGCACGGCAATCGCCGTGGCGGCGGCGAACAGCAGGCCAGCGGTGGCGAGGGCAATCGTGAGGGACGCGATCGTCGTGATGGCCGAGACAATCGGGGCGGCGACAACAAGGGTCCGCGCGGCAATCGCGAGGGTGGCCGTCCGCAGCATCAGGGCAACCGTGGCGAACGGGGTGATCGTCAGGATCGTGGCGATCGGAATGATCGCAACAACCGCGGCGCATCGCAGCCGCTTCGTTTCGAGGCCAAGCCGCCGCGCAAGGAAAAGCCGATCGATCCCGATTCTCCTTTCGCCAAGCTCGCTGCCCTGAAGGAGCAGATGAAGAAATAGGCCATGACGGACGAGAAACAGCCATTTTCCGGTTCGCGCCAGCGCATCGACAAATGGCTGTTCTTTGCCCGCATGGTGAAATCCCGATCGCTGGCGCAGCTCTATGTGCAAAACGGCAGTGTCAGGGTGAATGGCCAGCGGGTCGTACAGCCGAGCCATGGTGTCAAGGCCGGCGACCGCGTCGAGCTGTCGCTGGAGCGGCGCGATGTCATCCTGATCGTGCGCGCACCCGGCGATCGCAGAGGGCCATTCGAGGAAGCCAGGCTGCTTTACGAAGATCTGACGCCGCCGCCGGATGAGACAAAACGTCTCACCCCGTTCGAGCAGGCGTCGCGAGCGCCGGGCAGCGGCAGACCCACGAAACGGGAGCGGCGTGCAATCGACCGCCTCACCTCCGACGACGATTAGAAAACTCTGTCTGTCGCAGGCGGTTTTCAAGATTGTTTGTCCTTGAAATTGGCTGACAAAGTGGATACCTCACGATCAACCTGCCGGTAACCGCCGGACGGCGCGTTTGTGTGTGACGCATTCGTTAGCTCGTTCGGCTCCGTGGACAAGGTGCGACGTTCCAGGTTGCGCATCCGCGGGAACTAGAGACATTCCTGGAGTGCTTCATGACATATGTCGTGACCGACAATTGCATCCGCTGCAAATATACCGACTGCGTGGAAGTCTGCCCCGTCGACTGCTTCTACGAAGGCGAGAACTTCCTCGTCATCCATCCCGACGAATGCATCGATTGCGGTGTCTGCGAACCGGAATGTCCTGCCGAGGCGATCAAGCCCGATACGGAGCCGGGTCTCGACAAGTGGCTGAAGGTCAATGCGGAATATGCCGCCATCTGGCCGAACATCACGGTTAAGCGCGACCCGATGCCGGAAGCCAAGGAAATGGACGGCGAGCAGGGCAAATTCGAGAAATATTTCTCGACCAACCCCGGTTCGGGCGACTGATCGAAGGTCGTGACAGGCCGTCGATAAAGGTGTAGTCGATATCGCAGAAAACGAATCATTGCCGTTGGGCCGCTGGTCGGTCAACGTGGCCATTTTGGCGCGCGCGCAGCAAATTATTGATTTCCTCAGATTTTTGTGATAGGTTTCTCATACTGATCCACTGCGGCATTTCGCATGCCCAAAACCATCACGAAAGCAAATCACCAATCCGTACGCGGTTTCCTTGACATATCAACCGTTTGTGTTGTCGGGTCTTAGATCGCGATGGGTGGGTTTCTGTTTGCATAAGTCTGGCTGGACCAGGATGAAGTGACCCGACGGTACGCCCGTCTCATCCGGGCCTGACTGACCCGGCACCCCGGCCCTAACGGGGCGCGTAACAGGGAGTTTTTGAAAAGAATGACGACCCAGCAGAAAAAACCTTCAGCAGCACGCCACGGCTTCAAGACTGGTGAAGCGATCGTTTATCCGGCCCATGGTGTCGGCACGATCACTGCGATCGAAGAACAAGAAGTCGCAGGCATGAAGCTCGAGCTGTTCGTAATCGACTTCGAGAAAGACAAGATGCGCCTGAAGGTGCCGGTGGCCAAGGCCATGAGCATCGGCATGCGCAAGCTTTCCGAGACGGATTTTGTCGAGCGTGCATTGAAGGTCGTGCAGGGCAAGGCCCGCGTAAAGCGCACCATGTGGTCGCGCCGCGCGCAGGAATACGATGCCAAGATCAATTCCGGCGATCTGATCTCGATCGCAGAGGTCGTTCGCGATCTCTATCGCGCCGAGAACCAGCCGGAACAGTCCTATTCCGAACGCCAGCTTTACGAAGCTGCTCTTGATCGCATGGCGCGCGAAATCGCCGCCGTCAACAAGATGTCGGAAACCGAAGCCGTTCGCCTTGTCGAGACCAATTTGAACAAGGGCCCGAAGCGCGGCAAGGTCGTCGACGACGACGACTCGCAAGACGAAGCCGCATAAGGCCAAAACACCAACATTGCTTCAAAAAACCCGGCCTTCGTGCCGGGTTTTTTTCTTTGGAACCTTTTCCGTTCTGCCGCGTTTAAGCCTCGTGTTGGCGGTCGGTGTGGGTGCGCTCCTGTGGAGAGGGGTTCCATACAGGCCGTATTATAGACATTCACGAGGACCGGCCTATGCGTTTTCACTCGAAGCTCCCCGGCGATCTGAAGATGCTTCAATCGTCAGACCCGTTCGATGAGATCGAACTAGACTAGTCATCGATCATCCGGCCAGCCGGATATCGATTTCCAATTCGCAATTTCATTCATTGATTTCCATCCGAACAGCGATGTCCGGAAACGATGCTTGCTGCCCTTTTCGTCGACTGCGGCATAGAGACGATTTGAGGCCGAACCTAGGAGATGCATATGACGAATATGTCTGCAGATCGGCGCATGATCAAAGTTGCGATGGCTGCTCCCTATCTCGATCGCGACGAGGAACACGATCTCGCCATTCGCTGGAAGGACCACGAGGATCGTGGTGCCCGCAATCAGATCGCAACCGCCCATATGCGCCTCGTCATTTCCATGGCGGGGAAATTTCGTAATTTCGGATTGCCGATGAGCGATCTGGTGCAGGAGGGTTACGTCGGCCTGCTGGAAGCGGCCGCCCGCTTCGAACCGGAACGGGAGGTTCGCTTCTCCACCTATGCAAGCTGGTGGATACGCGCTTCCATCCAGGACTATATCCTGCGCAATTGGTCGATCGTACGCGGTGGAACGAGTTCCGCGCAGAAGGCGCTGTTCTTCAATCTGCGCCGTTTGCGCGCCAAGCTTGCCCGCAGCAATTCCAGCGTCACTGTCCAGTCCATCCATGAGGAAATCGCCGTCACGCTTGGCGTCAGCCTCGCCGACGTGCAGACGATGGATGCGCGCCTTTCCAGTAGCGACACCTCTCTGCAGGCGCCTTCGATAGCCGGTGATTCCGAAAGCGCCGAACGCATCGATTTTCTCATCAGCGACGAACCGCTTCCCGACGAGCAGGTCTCCGACATGATCGATGGCGAACGCCGTCGCATCTGGCTAGCATCGGCTCTGAAGCATCTCAACGAGCGGGAAATGAAGATCATCCGGGCGCGCCGCCTGGTCGAAGATGGCGCAACGCTGGAAGAGCTCGGCGCCGATCTCGGCATTTCCAAGGAGCGCGTGCGGCAGATCGAAAGCCGCGCCATGGACAAGCTCCGCAACGCGCTTGTCGACGCAGACCCGCGCATGGCAAGCTACGCCTGAGGCAGATCTTCTCCCCGCCGGGAGAAGATCGATCTATTCCGAGATAATTTTGACCCTGTCGCCCGGCGCAATCGTCGCTCCGGTTGGTAGGGCGTTGATTAGTTTGAACAGGTCGAGCTTGCGATCGGTGCCCATCATGCGGGCAGCAAGCGTGGTAATGGTGTCGCCAGGCTTGACGGTGACGACACGTACGCGCAGCGGCTTCAGCGAGGCCGCCTCGTCCGGTGTCATATGCCGGAAGCTTGCGCGCAGGACATTGGCGGTCTGATCGAGCTGGGCGATATTTCCTTTCGGCACTGCCGTCAGGAAACGGAAGATTTGCGTGCGATCGCGGATCACCGTGACATCGAAATCCCAGCGATCGGCCGAAGCGCGCGCTGTCGCCGCCGGCATGCCATTGACGGTGATCGACTGAATCGAGTTCGGATCGAGGCCCGTGACCCAGCCGCTGGAAATATAGTTGGTCAGATTCTGGTTCTGGGTATCGGCAACGCCGTCAAAGCGGATGGCGATGTCGCCGGGGCCAGTCGCCATGACGGCTTCGACCTTGTTGTCGATACGGAAATCGGGCGGCACGTCGAAGCGGATGCCGAGGCCGCCATGCAGGAAGGTCTGACCACGCACATAGCCCTCCTCCGGGCTGTCGCCATAGAGGAGGCCGTCGATGCCGTTGAGATAATAGTCGCGGCCGATGTCGCCGACCTTGCCTTCTTCGCCGAATTCGCGCGCATGGGCCTTGGCAAGGTCGATACGCTGCGGCGTACTCGGATGGCTCGAAAGGAAGTCCAGGCTCTGGTCCACGTCGGAATTGGCCGACATGAAGCGGCTATAATCCTCCATCGCGTTCAGGAAGCGCGCCGCGGCGTAAGGATCGTAGCCGGCCTGACCGAGTGTGCGAATACCGATCTCGTCGGCCTGGAGTTCCTGCTGGCGCGAGAAGGCGGCAAGACGCAGCTTGCCGCGGGCGAGCGCCTGCTTGCCGGCCAGATCGCTCGACAGAACTTCCGAAACGACACGGCTGGCGATGACTTCGGCTTCCTCGCGTTTCTGCCGCTCGATGCCGTGATTGGCTGTTACGTGAGCCATCTCGTGCGATAGCACCGCGGCGACTTCGGATGCATCATTGGCAAGCGCCAGAAGGCCGCGTGTCACGTAGAGATAGCCGCCTGGCAGCGCAAAGGCGTTGATCGAGGGCGAATTGAGGATGGTGATGCGGTAGGACTGCTGCGGATTCTCCGACACGCTGGTCAGCGCGCCGGCGATGCGGGCAACGAGGCGCTCGGTCTTGGCATCCTTGTATTCGCCGCCATAGCTTGCGAGGATACGTGGATGCTCGCGAGCGCCCATCTGTGCGCGCGGATCGTTCTTCTGCACTTCGGAAACGATCTGCGGATTGGCGGAGGGCGAAACGCTCGGCTGATAGGATTGATCCATCACCGTCTGGCAGCTGTTCAACATTGCCGCGGCCGTAAGGAAGGGCACAAAGCGGCGCAAACGGGCTGCGACGGTCACATTGATCCTTCGTTCTGCTCGCTTGCTCTGCTTCAGGACCTGTATCCTACTCATTTCGCTGTCATGCCGGCTCGGCGCCAAATCCGGTTGATCCTTACCGGGCCGATCATCGTCGTGCGCCGACAAAGGTTGTTTCCGCCCCCATCGATCCGCGTTTACCCGGACGGTCTCCACCCCTTGCTGTAGCCGATTTTGGCACCGGTTGCATAGCGAGACTCCGTTTAAATGTGGCGGCGTTGTATTTTAGCAAGCATTCCCCAGGACTTTCAGCCGCTTGCCGCGACGAAATTAAGGCAAAACCAGCGACAAGATGCCATGACACAATCAATGTTGCAGAAATGTGGTCAATGCCGGAATGCTGTCCGTCTCTAGGAAGGTTCCGATGGGAGCGGCGAGCCTGATCGTGCCGCCATCGATGAAGACGGCGTGGTCGGCAAGGCGCCGCACTTCGGCGGGATCATGCGAGACGATCAGCACCGTATTGCCGGTGTCGCGATGCAGGGTTTTCAGAAGTTCGACCATGCCGGAGCGCAGGCCGGGATCGAGGGCGGCGAAGGGTTCGTCGAGCAAAAGGATCGGCTTGTCGCGCACCAGCGCCCTTGCGAAGGCAGCGCGCTGCCGTTCGCCACCGGAGAGCGTCCCCGGTTTGCGCGTCTCGAAACCGGGCAGTCCGACGCGCGCCAGGGCTTTCGAGACCTTTTGCCGGTCCTGCGCCGAGAGCCTCAGCGAGGGGTTGATGCCGAGACCGATATTGGTGAAGAGGTCGAGATGGGCAAAGAGGTTGTTGTCCTGGAAGACGAGCGACACGGGCCGCTCGGCGGGATGCAGGCCGGTTACATCCTGTCCGGCAAGCAGAATGCGGCCCCGATCCGGCGGTTCGAAGCCGGCTAGCAAATTGAGGAAGGTCGATTTTCCTGATCCCGATGGGCCGGCGACAGCTATGATCTTGCCTTGTGGCAAATCACAGTCGAAACGGAAATCATGGGTGCCAAGGCGCAGCTCAACGCCGGCCATGGCAATGCCCCGTTCGTTCCTGTCGTGGCCGTCAGTCATGCCGCCTGCTTTCGTCATCGCGTGCGCCTTGGCCGGCCGTGCCGGCAATGGTCAGGAGAAGACATACAAGGCCAAGGATCAAGGCATATCCATCGGCATCATTGGTGCGGTAGCTGCCGAGTTTGCTATAGACCAGCCAGGGCAGGGTCATCAGGCTGTCCGAGCCGAAGAGGGCCACGGCGCCGAGATCGCCTAGCGACAGGGCCATTGCGAAAGACAGTGCCGTAAAGAGCGGTTTGCGCAGACCGGGCCAATCGATGAGGCGAAGGCGGGAAATGCCGTGAACGCCAAGGCTCGCCGCCAGCCGTTCGGTGCGACTGACATGGACCGCATAGGCCGGCTCGATGACGCGGATGACGAAAGGCAGCGCCATCAGCGCGTTGATGACGACGATCAGGGTGGCCGCAAAGCGGCTCGGATCTCCCAACGGCCGGAGTGCCAGGAACCAGCCGGTTGCCAGCACAATCGGTGGCACCAGCAGGATGAGGGAGGAGCTTGCGCCTAATGCGATCGCCAGGCCGCGCAGACCGAGGGACTTTCGGCGATCCGCAGATATCACCGAGCGGGCGCGAATGATCGCGAAGGATATCAGTACGGCCAGAAGGCCCGCAGCAAGCGCGATTGCAAGACTTGTGACTGCCGCCTGCAGAAAGATCGGCTGGCCGGCGAGCTTAAAGAGGTTCGCCTCAAGGCCGGTGACGACGACCGAAGCAAGCGGCAGGCCGAGAAAGAGCGTGGCGGTCGACAGCATGATGGCATCGATCCATCGGGCGGCGGGCGCCTGCCCATCGATGCGCCGCAGGGCGCGGCCGCTGGTTAGCCCATGATCGTCCGGTGTGCGAAACAGCGTCATGGCGCCAAGGATGACGAGAGTGACGACGATTTGCAGCAGCGACAACAGGACGGCGCGGCCGGGATCGAAATCGAAGCGGAGGGCCTGATAGATCGCCACTTCCAGCGTCGTCGCAGCTGGACCGCCGCCGAGGATCAGGACCAGCGTGAAACTGGTGGCGCAGAGCATGAAGATAAGGCCGGCAATGCCGGGAATGAGGCCGCGCAGGACAGGCCATTCGATGAAGCGGAAGACCGAGGCAGGCCTCATGCCGAGTCCGCCGGCCACCAGCCAATATTCAGCCGGCACACGCTCCAACCCGGCCAGCATCAGCCGGCAGGCGAGGGGCATGTTGAAGAAGACATGGGCAAGTAGGATACCGGCAAGGCCATAGATGCTGACGGGCTGTGACAGGCCGAGTGCTGATAGCGCCTGATTGATAAGCCCCTGTCGGCCCCAAATGCCGAGCAGGCCGAGCGCGCCGATCAGCACCGGCAGGCCCATAGGCACGGCCATCAGCCGGATCAGCCACAATCGGCCGGGAAAGCGCGGCTGGCGCGCCAATGCGCGGGCGACCGGGATGGCGAGCATAACGGAAAGCAGCGTCGAGAACACCGCCTGTAGCAGCGTGAAGCGCAGGACGCGCAGCAGGTAGGGGTCTGCCAGGGGATTGGTGCCGCCAGATTCGATCCCGGCGGCGAGCAGGGCGAGTACGGCGATCCCGACGAAGAGCACGATGCCGGCGAGACTGAAAGTCCCGCCGGAAATGGCGCGTCTTCGCTCTGGTGCCGTGAGTATCGTCAAAGCATCAGTTGCCGCTGGTGGCGGCCAGCCATTCGTCGATCCAGGCTTTGCGGTTCTTGTCGACGTCGGCAGGGCTCATCAGGAAGGTCTTCGACGGCACCACGAGCTTGCTGAAGGCGTCCGGCAGCGGTTCCGAAGTGGCCGAGGCCGGCATCATCCAGTTGCTTGTCGGAATGATATTCTGGAAGCCTGGCGAGATCATGAACTTCAGGAAGTCGCGCGCAAGTTCCTTGTTCGGCGAGGACTTGATGAGGCCGGCAACCTCGATCTGGATGTAATGTCCTTCCGAGAAGGCGGCGGCCTGATAGCGATCGGTCTTATCCTCGATCATGTGATAGGCCGGCGACGTCGTGTAGGAGAGCACCATCGGCGCTTCGCCCTTGGTGAAGAGGTCATAGGCTTCCGACCAGCCGGGGGTGACGGTCAGGATGCGGCCTTTGAGCTTCGCCCAGGCATCGGCGGATTTGTCGCCATAGATCGACTTGACCCAGAGCAGCAGGCCGAGGCCCGGCGTCGAGGTGCGCGGGTCCTCGATGACGATCTTCTGCGAGGGATCGCCCTCGACGAGATCCTTCATGCTCTTCGGTGGGTTCTTAACCGTCTGGCTGTCATAGATCACGGCGAAATGGCCGTAGTCGTAGGGCACGAAAACGTCGTCCTTGAAGCCGCCGGGAACCTTGAGTGCCGAGGTGTCGACGCCGCTTGCATCGAAGAGGCCAGTATCCTTAGCTTCGTCGACGAGATTGGTGTCGAGGCCGAGAACGACATCGGCCTTGGTGCCGGCGCCTTCCAGCTTCAGGCGGGAGAGAAGTGCGACGCCGTCAGTGACAGCGACATAATTGACCGTGCAGCCGCAGGTCTTTTCGAAGGCAGCTTTGACCTTGGCGCCCGGACCCCAATCGGCGGTGAAGCTCTCATAGGTGTAGATGGTCAGGGTCTTGTCGGCTGCAGCGGCAGGCTGTGCAGCCAGAAAGGCCGTTCCGGCGGCAAGCGCCAAGCCGGCAAAAAATGACAATGGCGAACGGTTGTGCATGGTAGCGCCTCCTCTTTGGTTTCGTCTTGAAGGGGAAAAGGGCGCTATGATTTTTGTCACGCGTCTAATCCCTCCGCCGGTGTTAGCCGGATCAGGTTCCGCGGGTTGGCCGATGAAAGCCTCTCAGCCAAATGTCCTGAAGGACATAGGCACCCCGTTAGAGCGTCGGCAGATTTAGCCTTGTGACGGAGGGATGACAAGGGAAATGATTCCCTTGTCGATTGCAGGCCGAAGGAGCTTACTCGGCGGCGTGCGCGGCGGCCGTCGGGCTGTCGAATTTCTTCGCCGCACTTGGAAGCTGCACGTTCTTCAGCGTCAGCGCCGTCAGCAGGCCGATGAGACAGATGCCGGCGGCGGTCATGAACAGCGGGCTGAAGGCGCTCGCATAGGCATTGGCGACGGCCTCGCGGGTCGCCTCGGGCAACGCGGCCATCATCTTCGGAGTCAGCTGCTCGATGTCGGATATGCCTGATATGGAGACGCCGACATTGCCGAGCTTGGCGGCGATGATGGCGCCATAGACGGAAATGGCGATGGAGGCGCCGCCCATGCGCGACAGTGTGACGGCACCCGTCGCCGCGCCGACGTCACGCGCTGCGGCTGCATTCTGTACGCCGATGACGGGCACCTGCTGGGCAAGGCCGATGCCGACGCCGTGCAGCAGCATCAGGCCGCCAATGAGGGCGATGGGCGTGCCGGCATGGACGAAGGCGAGTGAAGCGAATGCGATTGTGCTGCAGGCAGCACTTGCGACGGCGAAGGGCTTGTAGCGGCCCCTTGCGGCGATCAGCCGGCCGGCCGATAGCGAACCGCAGACGATGCCGCCGGTCAGGAGAATGAACAGCAGCCCAGCCATGGAGGGCGAAAGGCCCGTCGTCGTCTGCAGGAAGAGCGCGAAATAATTCACCATGCCGATGGCCACGGCACCGCTGGTGATCGAGAGGATCAGCAGAAGGCCGAATGTCGGATTGCGGAACAGCGTCATCGGCACGATGGGCTCGGGTGCGCGGCGCTCGATGAAGACCCAGGCGATGGCGCAGATTACCCCGAAGGCGATAATACCGAGGCATTGCGGCGAGAGCAGCGACCCGAAGAGTTCGCTTCCGTCAGCAGCAAGCACGATGCTTGTCGTCGTCAGGGCAAGGAGGATGGCGCCGGCATAATCGATCTTCGGACGGCGGGCCGGCTTGCGGTAGGGCAGCATGAAGGCGAGGCCGGTAAGCACGATGAAGCCGATCGGCACGTTGACGAGGAAGATCGAACGCCAGCCGAAGAGATCGCTCATCGTGCCGCCGAGAACGGGGCCGATGGCGCCCGACGCCATCAGCACGAGGCTCGAATAGCTCTGGTAGCGTGCGCGCTCGCGCGGCTCGAAGAGATCGGCGTTCACGGCGAAGATCGAGACCATGATACCGCCGCCGCCGAAGCCTTGAAGGACGCGGGCGGCGATCAGCGTATCCATCGAGACGGCAAGGCCGCAGACGGCGGAGCCGATCGTGAAGATCGCGATCGCCGTCATCATCACATATTTGCGGCCGAAGAGATCGCCGAGCTTGCCGTAGACGGGCATGACGGCGGAGAGCGAGAGAAGATAGGCCGATCCGATCCAGCCGAAGCGCTCCAGATGTCTGAACTCGCCGACGATCGTCGGCAGTGCCGTAGAGACGATCTGGTTGTCGAGCGTTGCCATGAACATGGCAGTCATCAGAAACAGGAAGAGTATGAGCCGCCGTTTATGATCCGCCACGAGCGGCGCGAAAGTTGTCTGCATGTCCATGGGGCAGGAAATCCGAGCTTGGCCGAAACGCTGCGCGGTCGATCGAATGCGCGGGACGCCCCGGTTTTCATAGTTTATATATGTGTGCCAATAGCATATAATTGTCAATGACAGGTGAATGCTGTTTGCATGTTTTATTTGTTTTCTGCCTCTGATATGGTGGAAAGATGACATCTGCGACCAATACACGTGAAGTTGAAGCCTCGGAGCTGACCGAAGACGAGAATCTCCTGCGCATCGGCCATGCGATGACGCGCATGCGTCTGCTGACGGGCCGCCGCATGATCGGCAGGCTTGCCATCCAGAGCGTGGCACCGGGCCTCGAGCTTTCGCATCTCGACGTGCTCGATGTCGTGAGGCGGGCAGAGGCGACGGGCGAAGTCACCGTCGGCACGATTGCCGAGATGCTGCGGATCGATCCGTCCCGGGCAAGCCGCATCGTGGCCGACATGGTGACGCGCGGCGTCCTGCGCCGCAAGGCATCGCAGGCGGATGCTCGGCGTATCGTGGTGGTGCTCACCGCGCTGGGTCAAAGATTGCTGTCGGAGATCCAGGCGCAGAAATTCTCCGTCATCGGCAGCATCTTCGCCGACTGGACGCAGGAGGAGATCGAGAGCTTCTCGCTGCTGTTCGATCGCTATGTCAGCGGCTACGAGCAGGTTTTCCAAGCGCGCATCAAGGAAACGGACGACTGAGCGGTCGGCGCGGTTGTTCTTGAGCATGGCGCTCTTCCCTAGAGATACGACTTTGCGCTATGGGCTTGCCTCATGAGCCAGTCCACCACCTTCACTATTCTGCTTGGCGGCGAGCTTCGTTTGACCGAGCGGCTGCGCGATGCCGTTTCCGGCAGCCGTTTCATCGCGGCCGATGGCGGCATGCGCCATGCGATCACGCTTGGTGTGAAGCCTGAGCTGTGGGTCGGCGATTTCGATTCCACGCCTGCGGATTTGCAAGCCGCCTTTCCCAAGGTGCCCAAGCAGCCGTATCCGGCGGCGAAGGCTGCGACGGACGGAGAAATTGCCGTCTCGGAAGCGATCGATCGCGGCGCCACGAGACTGATCCTGGCGGGTGCCATGGGCGGCGAACGCTCCGACCATGCGATCCAGCACCTGCTTTACGGCGTGCATCTGGCCGAAAAGGGCCTCGATATCTTGCTGACCTCCGGTGACGAGGAGGCGGTGCCGCTTCCGCCGGGCGATCTCACGCTGGCGCTACCATCAGGCTCGCTGTTTTCAGTTCTCGGTTTCAGCGATCTGACGGGCTTGTTCATCGACAATGCCCGCTATCCCTTGCGCGATTTTCATTTGCCCTTCGGCGCGTCGCGCACCATTTCCAATGTAGCGGAAGGCGACGTGCGCTTTTCGCTCGGCAGCGGCAGGGCGATCGTTCTTGCCCGCCCTTATGACCTTTCCGGAGTCTGATCTTGGCCCCTCCCATTCTGAAACTCGACGACATCTTCCTGAGCTTCGGCGGTGCGCCCTTGCTCGCCGGTGCCGGCCTGCAGGTGGAGCCGGGCGACAAGATCTGCCTTGTCGGACGCAATGGTTCCGGCAAATCGACGCTGCTGAAGATCGCTGCCGGTCTCGTCGAAGCGCAATCGGGCGAAGTGTTCCGCCATCCGTCATCGACCGTGCGCTATCTCGAGCAGGCACCTGATTTCGCCGGGTACAAGACGGTGGCGGCTTATGCCGAGGCTGGCCTTGGGCCTGGTGACGATCCCTATCGCGTCACCTACCTCCTCTCGCATCTCGGCCTGACCGGGGAGGAGGATCCGAAGAACCTCTCCGGCGGTGAGGCGCGCCGTGCGGCTCTTGCGCGCGTTCTGGCGCCCGAACCGGATATCCTGCTGCTCGACGAGCCGACGAACCATCTGGACCTGCCGACCATCGAATGGCTGGAAGGCGAGCTGCAGAAGAGCCGCAGCGCGCTCGTGCTGATCTCGCACGACCGTCGTTTCCTCGAAAAGGTTTCGACTGCGACCGTCTGGCTCGATCGCGGCACTTCGCGCCGGCTGGACAGAGGATTTGCTCATTTCGAGGCCTGGCGCGATCAGGTGCTCGAGGCGGAAGAGCTGGAGCAGCATAAGCTCGGCAAGCAGATCGAACGCGAAGAGCATTGGCTGCGCTACGGCGTGACGGCGCGGCGCAAGCGCAACATGCGCCGCCTCGGCGAGCTACAGGACATGCGTTCGCGCTATCGCGGTCACAAAGGCGCTTTGGGCACGGTACAGGCGGCGGCTTCCGATGCTCAGGAAAGCGGCAAGCTGGTGATCGAGGCGGACAGGATCACCAAGACCTATGGCGATCGGCCGATCGTTGCGCCTTTTTCGATCCGCGTGCATCGTGGCGATTGCATCGGTCTCGTCGGTCCGAACGGCGCCGGCAAGACGACGCTTCTGAAGATGCTGACCGGGCAGCTGGAGCCGGACAGTGGCACGGTGAAGCTCGGCACCAATCTGGAGATCGCGACACTCGACCAGAAGCGCGAAGAGCTGAACCCTGAAGATACGCTCGCCAACTATCTGACCGACGGTCGCGGCGAGAACCTTCTCGTCAATGGCGAGCAACGGCATGTGACAGGCTACATGAAGGAATTCCTCTTCCAGCCGGAGCAGGCGCGCACACCGATCAAGAACCTTTCCGGCGGCGAGCGCGCGCGGCTGATGCTGGCGCGCATCCTGTCGCGGCCGACCAATCTTCTGATCCTCGACGAACCGACGAACGATCTCGATATCGAGACGCTCGACCTGCTGCAGGAAATCGTCTCCAGTTTTGCCGGCACGGTCATCCTCGTCAGCCACGATCGTGATTTTCTCGACCGTACCGTGACCTCGACGATCGCGCCCGCCGATGCCGAAGATCCTGATGGCCGCTGGATCGAATATGCCGGCGGCTATTCCGACATGCTCGCCCAGCGCAAGGGAGCGATCGAGGAGCGGAAACGGGCTGAAAAGGCGGCCGAAAAGCCGAAATCGACCGAAACTTCGGCGCCGGCTTCCGAGGCTTCGAAGGGTAAAGGCAAGCTTTCCTACAAGCAGAAATTTGCGCTCGAAAACCTGCCGAAGGAAATGGCGAAGGCGGAAGCCGAGATTGCCGCCCGCGAAAAGAAAATGGCCGATCCGAACCTCTTTTCCAAGGATGCCGTAACGTTCAACCGTCTTGCTGCGGAGATGGAAAAGCTGCGCGAAAGCCTGATCAAGATGGAAGAGGAATGGCTGGAGCTTGAAATGCTGCGCGAGGAGCTGGAGGGCTGAGGCTTATATCGGCTCATCCTATGCGCGTCTTCACTATGCAGTAAAAACAATCGGTTGCGCTCGATCGCGGCCGGTTCATTCCCTGTTGTCGAATCCGATAAACCGTTTATACATTAACGCATGCTGCCGGACGACGCGCCGGTTGATACCCCCGGGCCGACGTGGCCCGTGGCGCATGTTGGGGAAGTCCGAAGCGACCTGATTGGATTGCGCCTGATGGCGACAGGTTCTTCGTGGAAAGTTGCAGGCAAATTTCGTGAGCGCTTACCGCGATGACGGCGCTTGATGCCGCATGCGGTTTTTCGAGGGGGGCTTCATGCCGATGCTGCCGCGTGCCGTTTTGTTCAGCTGTGTTCTTGCCGTTTTCTCGGGCGCCCAGGCGCTGGCGCAGGGTGCGCCGCCGGCCCCGCCTGTGACGGTCGCCAAGCCTGTCGTTCGCGATGTCGTCGACAGCGACGAGTTCATCGGGCGCTTCCAGGCGGTCGATGAAGTTTCCGTGCGCTCGCGGGTGGGCGGCTACCTGCAGGAAGTGCATTTCAAGGATGGCGCTATCGTCAAGCAGGGCGACCTGCTTTTCGTCATCGATCAGCGGCCCTTTGTCACCGCGCTGAACGAATCGACGGCCTCGCTGGAAGTCGCCAAGTCGTCCCTGACGCTCGCCGATGCGCAATTCAAGCGCGCACAATCGCTGTCGACAACGGGCAGCCAGTCGGCGTCGACCCTCGACGACCGCCGCCGCGATCTCGTTTCCGCCGAGGCGAATGTGCGCGGCGCACAGGCCGCTGTCGATCGCGCCAATCTCGACATGGATTTCACCAAGATTACTGCACCGCTCAGCGGCCGCATCGACCGGCGCCTGATCTCGGTCGGCAACTTGGTGCAGGCCGATCAGACCGTGCTGACGACCATTGTGTCGCTCGACCCTATCGACTTCTATTTCGATGTCGATGAACGGCGGCTGCTCTCCTATGCCGACGAGGCTCGCAAGAATGGTAGCGCTCTGCAGCAGGGTGGAGGCGGGCTCGATGTGACCGTGACCATCGCCGATTCCCGCCAGAAGCCGTTCAAAGGCAAGCTCGATTTCGCCGAAAACCGCGTCGACAACGAAACCGGCACGATCCGCGTCCGCGCCAGGTTCCCGAACCCCGATCTCATCCTGCAGCCCGGCTTGTTCGGACGCGTTCAGGTGCAAGGCTCGAACAGTTATAAGGCAATCCTCGTTCCCGACGAAGCTATCGGTTCGGATCAAAACCAACGCGTCGTCTATGTCGCCGATACCGCCGGCAATATCACGCCGAAGCCGGTGCGCCTCGGGCCGAAGCTCTACGGCTACCGCGTCATCCGTGACGGCATGACCGGCGACGAGACGATCGTCGTCAATGGGCTGATGCGCATCCGGCCCGGCGCCAAGGTGACGCCGCAGCTGATCGAGCTGCCGCAGCAGGCGACGAATGACGAGCCGCCGGCTCAGGCCGATGCACAGGGGACGAGCCAATGAGGTTTTCCCACTTCTTCGTCGATCGGCCGATCTTTGCATCGGTCCTATCCATCGTGCTGCTGATCGTCGGCGGCATCGCCTATTTCCAGTTGCCGGTAGCGCAATATCCTGAGGTCGCGCCTCCCACCATCGTCATTCGCACCTCCTATCCCGGCGCCGACGCACAGACCATCGCCGATACGGTGGCGACGCCGATCGAACAAGAGGTCAACGGCGTCGAGGACATGCTCTACATGTCCTCATATTCCAGCGCCGACGGCTCCATGTCGCTGACGGTTACGTTCAAGCTCGGCACCGATCTCGACAAGGCGCAGGTGCTGGTGCAGAACCGCGTCGCCATTGCTGAGCCGCGACTGCCCGACGACGTCCGCCGCATCGGCATTACGACAGTCAAGAGCTCGCCCGACCTGATGATGGTCGTGCATCTTCTCTCGCCGAACAACCGCTACGATCAGCTCTATATTTCCAACTATGCGCGTACGCGCATCCGCGACATTCTCGTCCGCCTGGATGGTGTCGGCGACGTGCAGCTCTTCGGCGAACGGCAATATTCGCTGCGCATATGGCTCGATCCGGAAAAGCTCGCGGCCTACGGCATGACCGCCGGCGATATCGTGCAGGCGCTGCGGGATCAGAACGTGCAGGTGTCGGGCGGCGCGATCGGCGGGCCGCCGGTTTCGGGCACCAACGCCTTCCAATACACCGTCACGACCCAGGGGCGTTTTTCCGACGCGCGGCAATTCCGCTACGTCATCGTCAAGGCGACCGGCAACGGTCGTCTCGTGCAGTTGCAAGATGTCGCACGCATCGAGCTCGGCGCTCAGGATTACGTCACCAACAGCTATCTGAACGGCAGTCCGGCGGTGGCGCTCGGCGTCTTCGCGCGGCCCGGCACCAATGCGCTCGCCGCCGCCGCCGATATCCAGAAGACCATGGAGGACTTGTCGCAGGATTTCCCGCAAGGGCTGGAATACCGCATCATCTACAACCCTACGGAGTTCATCGCCGAGTCGATCCACGAGGTCTACAAGACGATCTTCGAGGCGGCAGTTCTCGTCGCCATCGTCGTGCTGGTTTTCCTGCAATCCTGGCGAACCGCGATCATTCCGATTGTCGCAATCCCCGTTTCGCTGATCGGCACTTTCGCCTTCCTGCTCGCCTTCGGCTTCTCGCTGAACATGCTGACACTGTTCGGCCTGGTGCTCGCCATCGGTATCGTCGTCGACGATGCGATCGTGGTGGTGGAGAATGTCGAGCGCAACCTCGCACTCGGCATGACGCCGAAAGAGGCGTCACATGTGACCATGAACGAGGTCGGTACGGCCGTGCTCGCAATCTCGCTGGTGCTGATTGCAGTCTTCGTGCCGACAGCCTTCATCCCCGGCATTTCCGGGCAATTCTACCGGCAGTTCGCGGTCACGATCTCGGTCGCGACGGCGATCTCCTGCCTGAACTCGCTGACGCTCTCACCGGCGATCGCCGCGATCGTGCTGCGCCCGCACAGCCACGAGAAATCCAACAATATCTTCGCGCGGTTCGGCCGTGCCTTGGGTGATGGGTTCAACCGGGGTTTCGAGCGAATGAGCCAGGGATATTCCTGGATCGTCCGCCATCTCGTGACGACGTGGGCAGCGCTCGCCTGCGCGCTTCTCGTCTTTGCCGGTCTACTCGCCGGCACATGGTACATGGGCCGGATCGTGCCGCAGGGTTTCGTGCCGACAATGGACCAGGGCTATGCCATCGTCGTCGTCCAATTGCCTGACGGGGCTTCGCTCGCGCGCACCAATGCCGTCATCCAGAAGGCGACCGATATCATCAGCAAGACGCCTGGTATTGCCAATGCCGTCGCCTTTGCCGGCTTCAACGGCGCGACCTTTACGAACGCCTCGAATTCCGGCGTCATCTTCACGCCGTTCAAGCCATTCGAGGAGCGATTGAAGAGCGGCGACACCGCCACCAAGATCATCGGCCAGCTCTTCGGCAGCCTGCAGGGCATCCAGGAGGCCTTCATCATCGCCATTCCGCCGCCCTCGATCCGAGGCATCGGCAATTCGGGCGGTTTCAAGATGCAGATCATGGACCGGGAAAACGCTGACATGCGCCGTATCCTGCCTCTCGCCTACCAGATGATGGGCGTCGCGGCGCAGAACAAGGGCGTCAGCGGCGTCTTCACCACCTTCTCCGCCAACAGCCCGCAATATTTCCTGGCGATCGATCGTGACAAGGCGCGGGCGCTCAACGTGCCGATCCCGAATATCTTCGAGACCCTCTCGATCAACCTCGGCACGTCCTATGTCAACGACTTCAATGCCTTCGGCCGCGTCTACCAGGTGCGGGCGCAGGCTGATCAGCAATATCGTATGGACCGGGAGGATATTCTGGCACTGAAGGTGCGCTCGGCGACCGGAGCGCTCGTGCCGCTCGGCACGCTGGTCGATATCCGGGATACGACCGGGCCGACGCTCGTCCAGCGCTACAACATGTATGTCTCGGTCCCCCTCCAGGGCAATCCGGGGCCGGGCGTCTCCACCGGCTCGGCCCTCGATATCATGGAGGGGCTGGCGAAGAACCTCCTGCCTTCGGGCACGACCTTCGAATGGACGGAGCTTGCCTATCAGGAAAAGCATACCGGCAATACGGCGATCTATATTTTCGCCCTGTCGGTCATCTTCGTCTTCCTGGCGCTGTCTGCGCAGTATGAAAGCTGGGTTCTGCCGCTTGCGATCATCCTCATCGTGCCGTTGGCGGTTCTGGCGGCATTGATCGGCGTGTATCTGCGAGGGATGGACAACAACATCCTGACACAGATCGGCTTGATCGTGCTGATCGGTCTTGCGGCCAAGAACGCGATCCTGATCGTGGAGTTTGCCCGACAGGCGCAGCTTGAAGGAAAAAGCGCCGTCGAAGCGGCGATTCAGGCGAGCCATCTGCGTCTGCGCCCGATCCTGATGACCGCCTTTGCCTTCATCTTCGGCGTCGTGCCGCTGATGATCGCCACAGGCCCGGGCGCGGAAATGCGCCAGTCTCTCGGCACGGCCGTCTTCTCCGGCATGCTGGGGGTGACGCTGTTCGGCCTGTTCCTGACGCCGGTCTTCTACGTCGTCCTGCGCCGGCGGCGCAAGCAGGCGGAGACCGCGCAGGAGCCTTCGGCGGCCGACGCAGCGCAATGATCTCTAATGGAGTGGCCGAGCGTTTCACGGGAATCGCTCGGCCGTTCTATCTGATTGTTTTCACGCAGTTCCAGATGGGAAATGGCTAGGCGTCTTCCGCAGATGCCTTAAAGATGCGGGTTGCGCGGCCGGTATTTCTTGACCAGTTGCTGGTTGGTTTCCTTGGCGCCCGGCATGTTGGCGCTGAGGTAGACGGGCGGATTTCCATCCTTGCAGAGTTCGGCAGCGACATCGGCGAAGATGGCGTTCAGGACCGTCGTACCGACGGCTGTCGAAGCCGGCCCGACCTTCAGCTCCGTGCCCGGCAGATCGATCATGGCATCGCCCGGCGGCAGGCCGTTGTCCAGCACGATATCGGCGATATCGGCAAGTCTCCGGCGTCCATTGGCGATGGCGGCCGAATAGGCGAGCGATGTGATGGCGATGACCGTCGCGCCGATTTCTCGACCATAATCGGCGGCCTCGATCGGCGCGGCGTTGACGCCGGAATTGGAGGCGATGACCAGCACGTCGCCCGGCTGCATGCCGTAGCGCTCGAAGACCGGGCGGATAAGGCCTTCGGTTCGCTCATAGACAGAGCTGATGACGGCGCCTTCATGCAGCATGGCAGAGCCCACCAGCACAGGGATAGTGAAGGCGAGGCCGCCGGCGCGATAATGCACCTCTTCCGCCAGCATATGCGAGTGGCCGGTACCGAAGACATAGACGCGGCGGTCGGCGCGCGCGGCGGCACAGATGGCAGCTGAAGCCTTGGACATGGGCCTAGCCAGCGTTTCGCGCAGGGTTTCCAGCCGACCGATGAGAGCGGAGAAATAGCTGTCCGTGACTGCGCTCATGTCGAGCCTCCTTATATGCTGTGTCAGGCCGAAGGTTGACCCGAGATCCAGGTTTCGGTGACTTCGATGCCGTCGTTGATGTGAACAAGATCGGCGCGCATTCCCGGCGTCAGGTGGCCGCGATCGGCAAGCCGCAGGAAGCGGGCGGGATAGGAGGTCGCCATGCGCAGGGCCTCGGCCAGCGGCAGCTCGAGAATATTGACGCCATAGCGGATGGTGGAGGCCATATCGACATCGGAGCCAGCCAGCGTGCCGTCGTCGAGCGTCAGCTTGGAGCAATAGCCGCCCTTGGTGCGATAGACCGTGCGGCCGTTCAGCGTGAAGCTCGGAAGATCGGTGCCGACCAGCGACATGGCGTCGGTGACGAAGAACAGCCGGCCTTCGCCGCGTTTCGCGCGCAGTGCAACCCTGAGCGCCGTCGGCTCGACGTGATGACCATCGGCGATGATGCCGCACCAGGGGGCGGGATGGTCGATCGCTGCACCGACGAGACCGGGCGCACGATGGCCCATCTGGCTCATGGCATTGAAAAGGTGGGTAACGCCGCGGGCGCCGGCATCGAAGCGTGCATCGGCGGCTTCAGCCGTACAATCGCTATGGCCGATACTGACGATGACGCCGCCTTCGGCGAGCGCCTGCACCTGCCGCTCCGTCACCTGCTCTGCCGCCATGGTGACCAGCAGCGTGCCGATCGCCTCTCGGGCGCGGATGAAAGACTTGACGTCGCTGTCTTCGACCGGACGCATCAGTTCGGCCAGATGCGCACCCTTGCGGGCCGGCGCCAGATGCGGGCCTTCCAGATGCAGGCCGGCGACGCCGCGATTGGCTTTTACGGCTTCGATGGCCGCTTCGATCGCGGCCGTCGTTGCGGCTGCGACATCGGTGATGAGCGTCGGTAGCAGCGACGTCGTGCCGTAGGGGCGATGCCCTTCGGCGATCATGTACATGGAGGCGGGCGAGGGCTCGTCGTTCAGCATGCGGCCGCTGCCGCCGTTGACCTGCGCATCGATGAAGCCGGGAGAGAGGACGCCGCCTTTCAGCTGAATGGTTTCAGCATTATCGGGCACATCGTTAATGCCGGTGATGGCATGGATGCGGCCATTGCCGATTACCAATGCGCTATCCTCGTGAAACCGATCGCCATCGAAGATGCGGGCTCCGGTAAAGACCTTGTAGTCCATCACATGGTCTCCGTTACCTTGAGGAGATTAGCCGGCTTGTCCGGATCGAAACCCTTGCGGCGCGTCACCGACTCGATGAGACGATAGTAGCACAGCAGCGACACCAGCGGATCGAGCAGGCCGTTGCCTGTCGTCGGCATGCGCAGGTTGATGCCGGCAAGCGGCGCGGTCGAGAAGGAAACGGCGGTGGCGCCGAGCTTCTGCAGGCGCTCGAGCGCCTGGGCATTGTTGGCGAAAGCGGCGTCGTCGGGTGAGAAGGCGACGATCGGGAAGCCCGGCTGCACGAGGCGCATCGGGCCGTGCATCAGTTCGGCGAGCGAAAAGGCTTCGGCATGAAGCCCGGCGGTTTCCTTGGCCTTCAGCGCTGCTTCCAGCGCGATGGCGAAAGCCGGGCCGCGGCCGCCGGTATAGAGCGAGGAGGCGTCGAAGAGCACATCTTCGGCGATACTGCCGTCGATGCCCGAGGTTGCAGCAAGCGCCTCCGGCAACTTGGTAAGGCCAGTGATCAACGCCTTGTCTTGAGACACCGCAGCCGTGACACCGGCAAGAGCCGCAACCGAGGCGATGAAGGATTTTGTCGCGGCGACGCTCTGTTCCTTGCCGGCGTTGAGGCCGAGCACGATGTCGGCTTCCTTGGCAAGCGGACTGTCGGTGACGTTGACGACGGCGATCGTGGTGGCGCCGCCCTTCTTGGCGGCGGCCTGCATGGCGATGATATCGGGGCTGCCGCCGGACTGCGAGACGGTGAAATGGATACCGCCCTTCAGATGCAGCGGCGCGCCATAGACGGAGGCGATCGACGGGCCGACAGAAGCGACCGGAATGCCGCAGGAGATTTCGAACAGATATTTGAAGAAGGTGGCGGCGTGGTCGGACGAGCCACGCGCGGCCGTCGTGATCAGCGACGGACGACCGGCCGAGAAGAGCTTCGCGATCTCGGCAAAGGCAGGCTTTTCCTTTTCAAGTAGCGTCGCAACCACCTCGGGCGATTGGCCGGCTTCCGTCAGCATCAGGGATTGGGTCTCGCTCATAGGTCATCTCCAATTCTCAATTCAGCAACAAAATCATAGGCATCGCCGCGATAGTGCGAGCGGGTATATTCAACGACGCGCTGGTCGGCCAGGCGGGAGACGCGCTCGATCAGAAGTGCGGGCGCTCCGGCCTTGACGGTCAGGATCGATGCGGAGGTCGGGTCGAGCGTCACGGCGGTCAGCCTTTGCTGGGCGCGTACGGGCTTGAAGCCTTTGGCGGCCAGCGCATCGTAAAGCGACCCTTCGGATATGGCGTCTTCGCCAAGAAACTTGATTGGAACGACGGCGCGCTCGATGGCGAGCGGCTGGCCGTCCGCCAGACGCAGTCGGTCGAGGCGCAGCACGGGTTCGTCGAGCCCGAGGCCGAGCAGGAAGGATTCTTCCGGCGCCGGGGCGCTGACGGTGCGTGACAGGATGCGGGCCGCCGGTTCGCGACCGCGCGAGCGCATGTCGGCGGAGAAGGAGGAGAGGCGCCAGAGCGGCTGCTCGATGCGCTCGACATGCTGCGAAACGAAGGTGCCGCTGCCATGACGGGATTCGATGACGCCCGAGGCAAGAAGATCGCGATAGGCGGTTCTCACCGTGACGCGGCCGATCTGCAGGGCACTGGCGAGATCGCGCTCGCCCGGAAGTGCCGTGCCTGGTTTCAGCAGGCCCTCCTGGATCAGGCCGGTCAGCGCCTGTGCCAGGCGCTTGTACAGCGGCCCGCTTCCGGTCCCGTCGCTGAGGCCGCGATTGTTCAATTCGGCGATCAAACTGGTTCTATCCATGGCTGCCATATAGAACCTATTTAGAACCAATTCACAAGATGAATCTGTCTCCAGGCAAAAAAGAATCGGCCGGGCGCTTTTGGACGCCCGGCCGATTTTTCAAGCGAGCAGGCATCCTCGACCTAGTTTTTGGTGAAGATGTAGTCCGTTTCCTGCCGCAATACCTCGCCCGGGCGGAGTACGGCATTGGGGAAGCCTTCGTGGTTGATGGCGTCGGGCCAGACCTGCGTTTCCAGGCAGAAGCCGGCGAACGGGCCGATCTTGCGGCCGTCATGGCCGGGAACCGGCACATCCAGCTTGAAACCGGTATAGAACTGCACGCCGGGCTCGGTGGTGCGGACCTCAAGCGATACGCCGGAATTGACGCTGCGGGCAAGGACGACGGATCGCTTGGCGGTGCGCTCGGTCGAGAGGCAGAAATTGTGGTCGTAAAGCGCCTGCTCGCTTCCTTCGAAGCGTTTCATCGGCGCCATCTCGCGGAAATCGAAGACGGTGCCTTCGACGGAACGGATCTCACCCGTCGGCACCTGCTTGTCATCCGTCGGTGTGTAATGGTCGGCGGCGATCATGATATCGTGGCCGAGGGCATCGTCGCGGCCGTCGAGGTTGAAATAGGCATGCTGGCAGACATTGGCGAGGGTTGGCTGATCGGTGGTCGATTCATAGGCGACGGAAAGCTCGCCATTGCCATGCACGCGATAGGTCGCCTGGATCGTGCAGTTGCCAGGATAGCCGGCGCGGCCGTCGGGATCGACGATCTTGAGGACGACACGGTCGGTATCGTGCTCGACGATGGTCCAGTTGCGCTTGGCGATATTGTCTTTGCCGCCGTGCAGGTGGGTGACGCCCTTTTCGTTGAGCTCCAGCTGATATTGCATGCCGTCAAGTGTGAAGCGGCCGGCGCCGATGCGGTTGGCGCAGCGGCCGGGCGTGGCGCCGAAATAGGAGGAATGGGCAGGATAATCGGCAAAATCGTCGAAACCGAGCAGAAGCGAGGGCTCGTGGCCTTCAAGGCGAAGATCCTGAATGACTGCGCCCCACGACATGATATGGGCCGTCAGGCCGCCACCGACGATCTTGACGCGATAGACGGTCTCTCCATCGGCCGTTGTCCCAAAATGTTCCCGCTGCAAAGTGCTTTCCGTCATATCAGCTCATCCATTGCTTTTGAGTATGCGAGGCCAGACCCTGCCTCCATTCGCGCGGTTCCGCAACCGATTCCCTGGCGAAATTTAGGCGCGGGTGGAAAGGAAGCAAGGTCTGATTAGGCTTTGTCCATCGCTAGTAGACTGACACGTTATACTGTGAATGTGAGGCGCATAAGAAAGGCGGTCGATTTCGTCCTGATCCGTCCGGCTTGTCGTGAAGAGAGTTGGTCGTCCGTCTGCTGAAAAGCGTGCGAATTAATTGGTTCGACCCATCCGCTTTTTCGGCCTCCATGATCACCATCAACCTGTCGCCGCGAACGGCGAGAAGGATATAGAACGCCTTTTGACTGTATTTTTCCACATAGGAGCTCCAGCGTCCCATACCTGCCGCGTAGCTGGCGTTTCCATAACTGCTCGTTTCCGCAGTAGCGCTCCAGCCATTGCTGGTGCTGATCCTCATAAACCTGCCCTGCCTGATTATTCCGATGCGGCACTTTTCACCGACGCTGGCGTTGAAGTCGATCTGTTCCCATTGTCCGGAGAAGCCCCCTTCTTCGGATCTTGCCTGCTGCGAAACGAGCAAAATGGTTGCGGTGAAGAGAAGAAATTTCACAGCGTAGCGCACGCACATCTCCACCGATTTCCCCGAGGATGCGGGAGGTATCTGTCGCCCTTCTCTTTCTACAAATGGTTGTGGTTACTTGGTGGCGCCGCGACGGGGAAATGCTGAACATTCAGCGCGACAATTCCCGCGTCGCCTTTTCCAGCCCGCCGAGCGTCAGCGGATACATGCGGTCGTTCATCAAGCGGCGGATGATGGAGATGGAGGTCGTATGGCCCCAATAGCTTTCCGGCACGGGGTTGATCCAGATACACTTTCGGAAATGGCCTGTCATTCGGGCGAGCCAAGTCTCGCCAGCCTCCTTGTTCCAGTGCTCCACCGAGCCGCCCGCTTGAGTGATCTCGTAGGGGCTCATGGATGCGTCGCCGACGAAGATGACGCGGTAGTCGGGGCCGAAGGTGCGGATCAGATCCATCGTTGCCGTGATATCGACGCGCCGGCGGCGATTGTCCTTCCAGACGCCCTCGTAGAGGCAATTATGGAAGTAGAAATACTCCATGTGGCGAAACTCCGCGCGGGCGGCGGAGAAGAGTTCTTCCACGACGCGGATGTGATCGTCCATCGAGCCGCCGACATCGAAGAACATCAGCAGCTTGACGGCGTTGCGGCGCTCCGGCCGCGTCTGAACATCGAGATAACCATGTTCGGCGGTGGAACGGATCGTGCCGGAGAGATCCAGTTCCTCGGCTGCCCCCTCGCGCACCCAACGGCGAAGACGCTTCAGCGCTACCTTGATGTTGCGGGTGCCGAGCTCGACGCCGTCGTCGAGATTCCTGAAGTCGCGACGATCCCAGACTTTGACGGCACGGCGATATCGCGAGGTTTCCTGGCCGATGCGCACGCCTTCCGGATTGTAGCCATAGGCGCCGAAGGGTGAGGTGCCTGCCGTGCCGATCCATTTCGAGCCGCCCTGGTGCCTGCCCTTCTGTTCCGCCAGCCGTTCGCGCAACGTCTCCATCAGCCTGTCGAAGCCGCCGAGTGCCTCGATCTCTTTTCTTTCCTCTTCGGTCAGATGCCGTTCGGCAAGCTTGCGCAGCCACTCGTCAGGAATGGCGGAAGGCTCCACTGCTTCTCCCTCGGCATTGCCGGCAATCGCCTCGAAGCCACGAAAGTAATCGGCGAAGACCTGGTCGAAACGGTCGATGAAGCGCTCGTCCTTGATCAGCGTCGCGCGGGCCAGATAGTAGAAGGCCTCGACATCGTAATCGGCAATCCCTTCTTCCATTCCCTCAAGCAGCGAGAGGAACTCCCGGAGCGTCACCGGAACCTTCGCTTCCTTGAGTTTCAGGAAGAAGGGAATGAACAAGCCTCAAGTCCTTTCCTGGCCGATCTCCTCCAGATCATACGGCGTGGTCTGGTAGATCTCGTTGATCCAGTTGCCGAAGAACAGATGCGCGTGGCTGCGCCACCGGTTCTGCGGGGGAATTTCCGGGTCGTTATGCGGGAAGTAGTTGTGCGGCATCTTGATCGGCACGCCGGCATTCACATCGCGGAAATACTCATCCGCCAGCGACGTGGAATCATACTCCACATGATTGAACATGTAGAGCCTGTTGCAAGTCCGCTCGTGCACGAGGCAGACGCCCATCTCGCTCGAATCCATCAGGATCTGCAGGCCAGGCACCTTTTCGATGTCGGCGCGGCGCACTTCGGTCCAGCGCGAAACCGGAATGGCGAAATCGTCGGAGAAGCCGTTGAGATAGACCGAGGAGGGCTTCAGGTTCTGGTGGCGATAGACGCCGAAGGCCTTTTCCTTCAGCGTATATTTCGGCACATTGTGGAAGTGATAGACGGCCGCCATCGCGCCCCAGCAGACGTTCATCGTCGAGTGGACGTTGGTCGCCGTCCAGTCGAAGATCTCCTGCATTTCCTTCCAATAGGTGACGTCTTCATATTCCAGCAGCTCGATCGGGGCGCCCGTGATGATGAAGCCGTCGAACTTGCGGTGCTTCACCTCTTCCCAGGTCTCGTAGAAAGCAAGCAGATGCTCTTCGGAGGTGTTCTTGGCCTTGTGTGCGCCGATGCGCACCAGCGAAAATTCCACCTGCAGCGGCGATGCGCCGACCAGGCGCGCCATCTGGATCTCGGTCTTGATCTTGTTTGGCATGAGGTTGAGAAGCCCGATCTGAAGAGGGCGGATATCCTGACGGAACGCCACCGTTTCAGTCATCACCCGCACACCCTCATTCTGGAGGGTTTCAAACGCGGGGAGCGTATCGGGAATCTTGATGGGCATTGTTTCACTCGCCAAATACAAAAAAACCGGCCGCGATAAGAATCGCTACCGGTCCGCACGCGGCCCTTTAGCGACTTATTTAACGTGGCTGCAAGCCGGCCGGCCAAATCACCACGAGGGAAATTCAATAGACCTGTCATCTCGGCGGGTCAATGGGCAGGCGTCGGGGAAATTCCGGGGCTGAACTCGGAGGCGCGATGTGGCCTACAGATATTTAAGGAGGGCTTCCATGCCGTAACCGAGGCGATGCCTGGCAGCCTCGATCGGTAGCCAGAAGAAGCGGAAGCCGATCGGGTCGCCACCGTCGAAAGGCGTCATTTCGTAGTGGAGCCAAGTGGCAGGCGCTCGTTCCGAGATACAGCAGCGGAAATAGTGCCGCTGGTGATAGTAATCGCGGCCGTTCTTTTCGAAACGGTAGTCGTGGACACCAAGCGGATAAAGTTCGTGTGGCGCAAAACCGGTCTCCTCCTCGAATTCGCGCGCTGCGGCCGCCGCAATGTCCTCACCAGCTTCGACCGTGCCGCCAGGAACCTGGAGCTGGACAGCGGGAAAATCCGGTTCGTCGAAGACAAGCAGATGCCCATCCCGAACGGCATAGATCAGGACCTTGACGGCATCGGGTCGCATTATCGTCCCTGTCCTCGCGCCATGAAGGCCAGCCGTTCGAAAAGGTGCACATCCTGCTCGTTCTTCAGCAGTGCGCCATGCAGTTTCGGCAAAACGCCCTTTGCATCCGCGCGCAGCGTTTCGGGATCGATGTCGTCTGCGACCAGCAGGCGGATCCAGTCGAGCGCTTCGGAGGTCGATGGCTTCTTCTTCAGGCCCGGCACGTCGCGGATTTCGAAGAATTGCGTCAGTGCCGCATGGACGAGCGTCTGCTTGATGCCAGGATAATGCACCTCGACGATGCGTTTCAGCGTCTCCATGTCGGGAAAACGGATATAGTGGAAGAAACAGCGGCGCAGGAAGGCGTCCGGCAGTTCCTTCTCGTTGTTCGAGGTGATGATGACGATCGGGCGGACGGCGGCCCGGATCGTCTCGCCGCTCTCGTAGACGTGGAACTCCATGCGGTCGAGTTCCTGCAGGAGATCGTTCGGAAATTCGATATCGGCCTTGTCGATCTCGTCGATCAGCAGCACGCATTTCGTCGGCGAAGTGAAGGCCTGCCAGAGCTTGCCCTGGCGGATATAGTTCCTGACATCGTGAACTCTGATGTCGCCGAGCTGACTGTCGCGCAGGCGCGAAACGGCATCATATTCGTAGAGACCCTGCTGAGCCCTCGTCGTCGATTTGACATTCCATTCGATCAGTTCGAAGCCGAGAGCGGCGGCCACCTGGCGTGCAAGTTCGGTCTTGCCCGTACCGGGCTCGCCCTTTACCAAAAGCGGGCGCTCCAGCCTTATAGCGGCATTGACGGCGACCATCAGATCCTTGTCGGCGATATAGTCGGCGGTTCCCTGAAATTGCATCGGAAGGCTTTCTCAATCTTTCGAGTGCAAGCTAATTGCTGACCTTATTCGGTTCAAGACGCGAAACCGTGTATATAGGAATGTGATCCCACCGATCTATTGCAAGGGTGGACATGAGGGCGGGTCATGATTAACTGACGGGACGTGTCGCAGGGAAGTGCTGATGGCAGTTGAAAAGCAAGCCAAGCCGAATATCCAGGGAAATGAACAGGTCGGATACGATTTAAGTCTTTTCTTTCGGCTGAGGATGATGTTCTCCGCTTTCTGGAATTCGGCTGTTCGCATCAAGATCATTTCCCTGACTATCGCGCTTTTCGTGATCATTCTGGTCACGGCTTATGTCCAGGTGCTGCTCAACAGTTGGAATGCGCCTTTCTACGATTCGCTGGCAAGGCGCGATATTTCCGCGTTCTTCCATCAGCTCGGCGTCTTCGGCATCATCGCCGGCTCGCTGCTGGTCCTCAACGTCGTTCAGGCATGGCTCAACCAGATGACCGCCCTTTACATGCGCGAGGGCCTGGCGCGCGATCTCGTCGATCAATGGCTGCAGGCCAAGCGTGCGCTTCGTCTTGCCTCATCCGGGCTGATCGGCGTCAATCCCGACCAGCGGCTGCACGAGGACGCCCGCAATCTTGCCGAAAGCTCGACTGGGCTTGCCATCGGACTGGTGCAGGCGACGATCCTGCTTTTGAGCTTCATCGGCGTGCTCTGGGAGCTCTCCAGCGGCATGGTCTTCCACCTCAGGGGCATGAGCTTCTCCATTCCCGGCTACATGGTCTGGGCGGCGATCCTCTATGCCGGATCCGCCTCCTTCCTCAGCCAATTCGTCGGCCGCCGCCTCGTGCGATTGAATGCGGATCGCTATTCGAAGGAAGCCGAACTGCGCTTCGCGCTCATGCATGCCAACGAGCATATGCCGGCGATCACGATTGCCGGCGGTGAGGAGAACGAGCGCCGGCGGATCAATCTCGATATATCGGCCGTGCTCGCCGTTATCCGGCAGCTTGCCATCGCCAATACCAATCTCACATGGGTTTCGGCCGGCTATGGCTGGCTGGTGCTGATCATTCCCATCCTCGTTGCCGCGCCGGCCTATTTCTCCGGCGGCCTGACCTTCGGCCAGCTGATGGTGGCGGTCGGTGCCTTCAATCAGGTCAATTCGGCGCTGCGCTGGTATGTCGCCAATTTCGGGCCGATTGCCGAATGGCGCGCGACGCTGATGCGCGTCACTGATTTCCGCAAGGCGCTGACGGAAATGGACGACAAGACGCCGATGCCGCACACCCTCGTCTTTGAGAAGGCGGCGCCGGGCACGATGGTTTGGACCGACCTGGAAATTTCGACGAAGACCAGCGACGAGGCGACGGAAAACGGCTTCCGGATCGCGGAGGGTACGGTCACGATCAAGGCCGGTGAGCATGTGATGATCAACGGCGATCATGGCGTGAACCGCAGGCTGCTGTTCGAAGTGCTGGCGCATCAATGGTATAGCGGCTCCGGCACGGTCAGCCTGCCGCCGATGGACGACATGCTGTTCGTGCCGCACACGCCCTATGTGCCGACCGGCACCCTCAGGGAGGCAATCTGTTTTCCGGATGATCGGGACGCCTATGACGATGCTGCTGTCGACACCGTCATCGACAAGGTAGGGCTTGGCCGTCTGAAGAGCCGTCTCGATACGCAGGCGCGCTGGGATCGATTGCTCGATACCGAAGAGCAGAAAGCCGTCGGCTTTGCACATCTGCTGCTCGCAAAGCCGAAATGGGTCGTCTTCGACGATGCCCTGGAAGGGCTGGAGGCCGAAGTTCAGGCGAAGGCCTTTGCTCTGCTGGCCGAACTGGAAGATGCGACCCTGATCTATATCGGCCGCTCCGACGCCTTCATGCACGCCATGTCACCACGCGTCCTGCATTTGCAGTCTCTGGCTCCGCACGAGCACAGCACCGATATGCAAGCGCCTCCCGAAACCGCCAGTGCGATGCAGGCGGACGAGAAGAAGGCCAGCGCTCCCTAACGAGAGCGGCGCGGCGAGTCTTCACGCAGTCGCTGCCGCTTCGGCTTCAATTCCCCTAAAACGCAAAACGCCCCGTCACCAGGACGAGGCGTTCTTCATGCAAGCAGGTGGCCGAGGCTCAGTCCTTGGCGCGCTCGACGTAGGAATTGTCTTCCGTCGCGATGACGACGCGGGTGCCGGCGTTGATGTGCGGCGGAACCATGGTGCGCACGCCGTTCGACAGCATGGCGGGCTTGTAGGATGAGGATGCCGTCTGACCCTTGACGACCGGCTCGGTCTCGGTGATCTCGAGTGTGACATGGCGCGGCAGTTCGAGCGCCAGCGGAATGCCTTCGTGGATCGACAGGATGCAGGTCATGCCTTCCTGGAGGTAGGCCTTCTGGTCGCCCATGGTTTCGACGTCGACCACGACCTGATCGTAGTTGGCCGGATTCATGAAGTGGAACCCTTCGCCGTCTTCGTAGAGATACTGGAAGTTCACGTCTTCGACGAAGGCGCGCTCGACCTGCTCGGTGGTGCGCCAGCGTTCGGACACCTTCACGCCATCGACGATACGGCGCATGTCGACCTGCGTGACCGGGGTGCCCTTGCCCGGATGAAAGTTCTGTGCGGTGAGAACGACGTAGAGCTTGCCGTCGACGTCGAGAACGTTGCCCTTGCGGACCGAAGAGGCGATGACCTTGACCATAAGACTTCCTTGTAACGCTGCGTTTTGCGTCGTAGAGGGACTGTCGAAATGCTCTCCGAGACGCAGCAATTGTTTGCTTGGGGGCGCAACTACCCTAAATCAATGGAAATTGCCACCCCCTTGCGTGGCTCGTGCCCCGAAGAAAGCTAGGAATGAAGCCAAAGACGAGCAAAGCGTCCCCCTGGTGGACCCGCAATGTCCATGCGGACCGGCGGCCGTTCCTCATCGGCCGCAATGCCATTCAGGCTGCCTTGCGCGTTTTCTTTGCGCGCAACGACTTCATCGAGGTCGATACGGCGACGCTGCAGGTGTCGCCGGGGAACGAGGCGCATCTGCATGCTTTCGAGACCGAGGCGCTGACGACCGACGGCAAGGCATGGCCTCTTTATCTGCATACCTCGCCGGAATTTGCCTGCAAGAAGCTGCTTGCGGCGGGCGAAGAACGCATTGCCTGCTTTTCCCATGTCTATCGCAATCGCGAGCGTGGGCCGCTGCATCATCCGGAATTCACCATGCTGGAATGGTATCGGGCAGGCGAGAGCTATGAGGCCCTGATGGCCGATTGTGCCGCGCTGCTGGTGCTTGCGGCTGAGACCGTCGGGGCGAAGAAATTCAGCTATCGCGGCGCGGAAACCGATCCGTTCCTGCCGCCCGAGCGGATCAGCGTTGCGGCTGCCTTCGAGCGCTATGCCGGTATCGATCTCTTCGCCTCCATCGGCCTCGATGGATCGACGGATCGCGAGCGTCTGGCGGCAGATATGCGCCAGGCTGGCATTCGCGTTGCCGACGACGATCTATGGCAGGATCTTTTCAGCCGGGTGCTCGTCGAGAAGATCGAACCGAATCTGGGTTTCGAACGCGCCACCATTCTTGACGAGTATCCTGTTTCCGAGGCGGCGCTTGCGCGGCCATCGGCCAGGGATCATCGCGTTGCCGAGCGTTTCGAGCTTTATGCCTGTGGCGTCGAGCTTGCCAACGCTTTCGGCGAGCTCACCAATGCCGAAGAGCAGCGCCGCCGCTTCGATATCGAGATGGCGGAAAAGCAGCGCGTCTATGGCGAAACCTATCCGTTGGACGAGGAGTTTCTGGAGGCGCTTGCCGTCATGCCCGAGGCGAGCGGCATCGCGCTGGGCTTCGACCGGCTCGTGATGCTGGCGACCGGCGCCTCGCGGATCGAGCAAGTGCTGTGGGCACCGGTCGCGGAGTTCGACGCATGAATGCGATGCGACCGATCCGGACTATCGGCGAGCTTGAGCGTGCCGGGTTGATCGATGCCGATCAGGCAGTGGCGCTGGAAGCCGTAGCGGAGCGCTATGCCGTTGCCCTGACGCCGACCGTGACGCGCCTGATCGACCCCGAAAATCCTGCCGATCCCATTGCCCGACAGTTCGTGCCTGATGCCGCCGAACTCGTCGTCAGCCCGGATGAGCGCGCCGATCCGATCGGCGATCATGCGCATAGCCCGGTCGAGGGTATCGTTCATCGCTATCCCGATCGCGTCTTGCTGAAGGCCGTGCATATCTGCCCGGTCTATTGCCGGTTCTGTTTCCGCCGCGAAATGGTCGGGCCGCAGGGGCTCGGCACGCTGGATGGCGATGCGCTTGGCAGCGCCTTTGCCTATATTCACGATCATAAGGAGATCTGGGAGGTCATCCTCACCGGTGGCGATCCGCTGGTTCTCTCGCCAAGGCGGCTGGAAGAGATTCTCGGGCAGCTTGCCGAGATCGACCATGTGAAGATCGTCCGTTTCCATACCCGCATCCCCGTCGTCGACCCGTCAAGGATCGATACGGCGCTGATTGCGGCACTGAAGGCGAGCGGCAAGACCATCTATGTGGCGCTGCATGCCAATCATCCGCGGGAGTTGACCGACGAGGCGCGCGCTGCCTGCGCCCGGCTGGTCGATGCGGGCATCGTGCTTGTCAGCCAGTCGGTTCTCCTGAAGGGGGTCAATGACGATCCCGATGTGCTGGCGGCGCTGATGAAGGCTTTCGTCGAGACGCGCGTAAAGCCCTATTACCTGCATCATCCCGACCTTGCACCTGGCACCGGCCATTTCCGCCTTGGCATCGCCGAGGGACAGGCAATCGTTGCGGCGCTGCGCGGCCGCATCTCCGGCCTTTGTCAGCCCACCTACATTCTCGATATCCCCGGCGGCTACGGCAAGGCCGATATCGGTCAAAGCTCCGTTCGCGAGCTGGGCGAAGGTTGCTACTCGATTTCGGACTATCGTGGCGGCGAGCATATCTATCCGCCGCAAAGCTAAAGTGCATACTTATGATCTTATATTGCACTGACGCTCTGATTGTGATTGTCATTTTCGAATAAAACGTAGTGGCGAATTTTGGTGCGTTAACCTTCTTCGGTACCTCGCTCTTCCAAAAATCGACATGGCGCAATATTAGGTCAATTTAATATTTGTGCAGAAGTCATCGTTTATATGACTTACGGAAGGTAAATTTTAATCAGACAAGTGTGGAATATATCATTTTTCGACAAAGTATAAGTTGTTTGTATTTACCACGTCGCTTAGCGGAATGTTCTATTTTACCTGTTACTTCTTGGCGAACGATAAGACGGTGTAACTCCAGTTATGCTTATCACTGCCAGAAGGGACTAGACTATGAACAAGACGATTCGCGATTTGCTGGCCAAGTTCGGCGCGCTTCCCGTTGCTATCGACCAGATCGAAGACGACGCCGATCTTTACGCGACCGGCCTGTCTTCTTTCGCTTCCGTGCAGTTGATGCTCGGCATCGAGGAAGCCTTCGACATCGAGTTTCCCGACAACCTGCTGAACCGCAAGTCCTTCGCCAGCATCGCCGCGATCGAAAGAACCGTCGGCATGATCCTCGACAGTAGAAAGGTCGCGTAATGACTGCGGCGGTCGCTTTACTCGAGGTTGGGACGGGCGAGGGAGCGGCGATACGCGCCGCCCGCGTCGCAGCGATCGCCAGCCAGCACGCCGATGCCGTCGATGCCGAGGGCCGGTTCCCGCGCGAGGCTGTCGACGCCATGCGCGCCGAAAAGCTGCTCTCCATCCAGATCCCCGCCGATCTCGGCGGTGAAGGCGCGTCGATGACCGAAATCGCCGAGCTCTGCTCGATCCTCGGTCAGGCTTGCGCGGCGAGCGCCATGGTCTTCGCCATGCACCAGATCAAGCTTTCGAGCCTGGTCGAGCACGGCGTCGATAGCGATTGGCACCGCGACTTCATGCGCCGCATCGCGAGGGAACAGCTGCTGCTCGCTTCGGCGACGACCGAAGGCGGGATCGGCGGCAACCTGCGCAACAGCATCTGCGCCATCAAGGTCGAAGGCGATACCTGCACCCTCGAAAAGGATGCGACGGTCATTTCCTACGGCGCTCATGCCGACGCCATTCTGATTACCTCGCGCAGCCATGCCGAGGCGGCGTCTTCCGATCAGGTACTGACCTGCTTCCTGAAAGATCAATACGATATCAAGCGCACCGTCGAGTGGAACACGCTCGGCATGCGCGGCACCTGCTCCGATGGCTTCCTGTTCAAGGGTAAAGCTCCGGCCAAGCAGATCCTGCCGAAGCCGTTTGCCGAGATCGCCGCACAGTCGATGCTGGCAAGCTCACATCTGCTCTGGAGCGGCGTGTGGTATGGCATTGCAGCCGATGCGGTTTCCCGCGCGCAGGCTTTCGTGCGCGCCGCCGCCCGCAAGTCTCCCGGCGCACCGCCGCCCGGCGCCCTGCGCCTTGCCGAAGCCTCCAGCATGCTACAGATGGTGAAATCCAATGTAGTTGCCGGGCTGAAGGCCTATGAGGAGGCGAAGCTCGACGCGGACCGCCTGTCGTCGATGGCTTTCGCCGTGGCGATGAACAACGTCAAGATCGCGTCGTCGGAGATGATCCTGCCGATCATCAACCACGCGATGCTCATCTGCGGCATCATGGGCTACAAGAACGGTACGCCCTACAGCCTCGGTCGCCACCTGCGCGATGCGCACTCGGCACAATTGATGATCTCGAATGACCGCATTCTCGGCAATACGTCGACCATGCTGCTCGTCCACAAACAAGATACCAGCCTGTTGGGGTAATCGTCATGGATATGCAAACATCGTTTCTCGACCGTCTTTTCGATTCTGGCCTGTTGATCGACACCGGCGTTGATGGTCTCTACGGCCGCAGCGGCCAGTTTGAAGACGTGATTTCCGCCTTCGAGCGCTTGATCGACACGTTCGGCGGCGCCGATGGTGCCGAGGCCATCCGTTTTCCGCCCGGCATGAACCGCGCCTTCTTTGAGACGAGCGGCTATATGAAGAGCTTCCCGCAGCTTGCCGGCACGGTACACAGCTTCTGCGGTAACGAGCTCGACCATATGAGCCTGCTGAAGTGCATGGAAGTCGGCGACGACTGGACTAGAGATCAGCAGGCGACCGATATCGTGCTGACGCCGGCTGCGTGCTATCCGCTCTATCCGACGGTTGCCAAGCGCGGTGCCATTCCGGAAAACGGCGCACTTTACGATCTGCAGTCCTATTGCTTCCGCCATGAACCCTCGAAGGATCCAGCCCGCCAGCAGCTGTTCCGCATGCGCGAATATGTCTGCATGGGCAGCGAAAAGCATGTCACGGATTTCCGCCAGAGCTGGATGGACCGCGGCATCGAGATGATGAAGGCCGTCGGTCTCGACGTGACCATCGACGTCGCCAACGATCCCTTCTTCGGCCGAGCCGGCAAGATGCTTGCCAACAACCAGCGCGACCAGAACCTCAAGTTCGAGCTGCTGATCCCGATCACCTCGACCGCGAAGCCGACCGCCTGCATGAGCTTCAACTACCACCAGGATGCCTTCGGCACGAAATGGGGCCTGAACTTTGCCGATGGCAGCGTCGTGCACACGGCCTGCGTCGGCTTCGGCCTGGAGCGCATCGCGCTGGCGCTGTTCCACACCCACGGTCTCGACGTCAAGGAATGGCCCGAGAGCGTGCGCAAGACGCTTTGGGGCTGATCGCACCGATGGCTGCCGTGTTTCAGGGACTGGATCCCGCCGCCTACAAGCCACATGCGCTGCATGACAGCGAGCGCATGTGGCCCGAGACCAACTGCTACATCGATCTTTGGATCGAGGTGCTTTCGACGTTGAAGCTGCCGCCGGAAGCCATGCTCGGCTTTACGCTGACACAGGATTTCGAGGGCGACCAGTTCACCTTCTTCAAGGTGCCGCTCGAGGATCTGGAAGCGCTCTACGGCGTGCGCTGCACCGAGCTTGCGATCTACGACAAGGTACAGAACCATGTCGCCGAACAGATCGGTCGCGGCCGGCTCTGCCTGATCGAGATGGATTCCTTCTTCATGCCGGACACGCAGGGCGTCGGCTATCGCCGCGAACACGGCAAGACGACGGTCGCGATCAACCGGCTCGACATGCACGGCCGCACGGTCGACTATTTCCACAATGGCGGGTTCTTCCAGCTGTCGGGCGAGGATTTCGACGGGCTCTTCCAGCTGCATCTGACGGATGAGGATCTGCCCTTTCTGCCCTACACGGAATTTGCGAAATTTCCGGAGAAGGCACCGAGCGAAGCTGCGATCCGTCAGACGGCGCAGCAGCTCCTGTCCTTCCATTTCCGTCGTCGTCCGCTGGCCAATCCGATCCGCGCCTTCGCGGAGGTCTTCCCGGCGCAGGTGGAAGCGGTCGCCGAACGGCCTTTCGGCTTCTTCCATAAATATGCCTTCAACACGCTGCGCCAGCTCGGCGCCAATTTCGAACTGGCCGGCAGCCATTTCGATTGGCTCTCGGCCGCTCTGTCCGAAGCGGCGGTAGAGGCGCGGAAAATTTCCGAGACGGCGAAGTCGGTCCAGTTCCAGCTTGCCCGGGCCATTACGCGCAAGAAATTCGAGCCGTTGCGCACGGCGCTTGATCCCGCCGCCGATGCGTGGGATTCCATGATGAGCGAACTCGAACGGAAGCTTTGATCGGCTTCCGTCCGAATGCGATACGGCTGGGTTATTTCTGAACATATTGGGGCGGGGGAAATCCCCCGGAAGATGTCATGGGCGGGCGCTTGGCGGATCTCGGCGGCGGAATGCGGCTGAGCGAAGGTTGGAATCTGGTGTTGACGGAGGCGGGCACCTGCATCTCGCCGTCCGATGTGCCACTGACGTCTGGCTTTATCCCGGCGCCCGTGCCCGGCACGGTGGCGGAAGCACTGGAAAGGGCCGGGCGCTTCGACCGGACGAAGCCACAGCCGCTTCACGACCGCGATGCCTGGTACATCTGCCGTCTGGTGGATGCCGAGGCCGGTGAGGCGGTCTTGCGGCTGGAAGGGTTGGCGACACTCTGCGAAGTCTTCCTAAACGGCCAGCAAATCCTCGTGTCCGAGAGCATGTTCGAGGCTCACGACGTCGACGTCATCCTGCTTGGCGGCGACGAGTTGGCGCTATGCTTCCGCGCGCTGGAGCCGAGGTTGTCCGAGCCGGGGCCTCGCGCCCGCTGGCGGCCACAGATGATCACACCGCAGGGCTTGCGGATGGTGCGCACGACGCTGCTCGGTCATATGCCCGGCTGGTGCCCCGAGGTTCAGGCCGTCGGCCCGTGGCGGCCGATTTCGCTGCTGCGTCCCGGCGCTCCCGTGATCCGCGATCTCTCCTTGCGGCCGGAGCTGCTCGAGAATGGCGAGGGCAGGCTCTATGCCTCGCTTTCGATCGAAGGCGATGTCGAAGAGTTGCTTTTGCGATGCGGAGAGACGGAACAGGCTTTCGAGAAGGCTGGTGCCGGCCGCTATACAGCTATCCTGAAAATGCCCGATGTGGCGCCCTGGTGGCCGCACACGCACGGCGTTCCGCAACTCCATGATGTCACGCTTGTCGTCGATGGCGTGGAACGCGCACTGGGGCAGACCGGTTTTCGCCGGATTTCGGTCGATCGTGGCGCCGATGGGCAGGATTTCGCTGTCATCGTCAATGGCGAGCGGATTTTCTGCCGGGGTGCCGTGTGGACCACAGCGGATATCGTGCGCCTGCCCGGTGGCCGCGATGATTACGAGCGCTGGCTGCGGCTCGCCGCCGAGGCTGGCATGAACATGATCCGCATCGGTGGCACCATGGCATACGAAACACCGGAATTCTTCCGCCTCTGCGACGAGCTTGGCCTGATGGTTTGGCAGGATTTCATGTTTGCCAATTTCGACTATCCGAAGAACGACAAGGCGTTCAATGCCCATGTCGAAACGGAGGTTTCGCAGCTTCTGAGCCGCACACGCCTCTCGCCTTCGCTGGCGGTCCTTTGCGGCGGCAGTGAGATCTACCAGCAGGCAGCCATGATGGGCCTGCCGGAGCAGTTCTGGAAAAGCCCTGTTGTCGAGGAGATCATCCCGCCCCTGGTGCAATCGCTACGGCCGGATGTGCCCTATGTCGTCAATTCTCCGTCGGGCGGGCCGATGCCGTTTTCACCGAATGCCGGTGTCACGCATTACTATGGCGTCGGCGCCTATATGCGGCCGCTTGCCGATGCCCGCCGCGCCGATGTTCGCTTCGCCGCCGAGAGCCTGGCTTTCGCGCATGTGCCGCAAGCCCGCACGCTCGGCCAGCATCTGCCGGTTCCGGCAGTCCATAGCCCGCTATGGAAAGAGCGCGTCCCGCGCGATCGCGGCGCGTCCTGGGATTTCGAGGATGTGCGCGATCATTATCTGCAGGAACTCTACGGCTTTGAGCCCAACCGCTTGCGGCGGGAAGACCCGGATCTCTATCTCAACCTTTCGCGCGCGGTGACCGGCGAGGTGGCCGAGGAGACCTATGCCGAGTGGCGCCGCCATGGTTCCGGTTGCAATGGCGCGCTCGTCTGGACGCTGCAGGACCTGCTTCCCGGCGCCGGCTGGGGCGTGATCGATTCCACAGGGGAGCCGAAACCTGTCTGGTACGGGCTGCGCCGTGCCTTCCGGCCGGTGCAGGTATTATTGATGGACGAGGGTACGAACGGCCTCGACGTGCATGTCATCAACGAGAGCGATGCGGCCCTAGACCTGACCGTCGAGGTCTCCTGCCTGCGCGACGGCCGTCAGATCGTCGTCGGTGGCGGCCGCGATTTGGTGCTTGAGGCGCGCAGCAAGCAAAAGATCGCCTGCACTGATCTTTTCGGCGCCTTCTTCGACACGACCTATGCCTTCCGCTTCGGTCCACCATCGCATGACGTTACGGTGGCGCGGCTGACGGCCTCGGCGACCGGCGCTGTTATCGCCCAGGCCTTTTACTTCCCGCTTGGCCGAGCCAAGGCGTTCCATGATGCCGAAATCACGGCGTCTGCGGTGCAGGAGGGCGAGGATTGGTTTCTTGATCTGAGCAGCGATCGCTTTGCGCAATCGGTACAGATCGATCTGGAAGCCTATCGGGCGGAGGATGACTGGTTCCATCTTGCGCCCGGCAGCCGGCGGATTCGGCTGCACCGGCGGGAGGGCGTTCCGGCCGATGTCATTCCATCCGGCCAGATCCGCGCTATCGGCAGCCGGCGGATCGTTGAGGTTTGAGGGGTTATCTCGCCTGCCGGGGGCGAGATAACCCGTCGTGCTGCCAGCTCAGCTCACAACGTCACACCATCCGGCCCAAACAGATGGCAGCGCTCAGGATCGATATGGATACTGACCGTCTCGCCAGCGCGAATGGCCTGCTGATCCTCCAGCGCAACCGTCAGCGCCTGACCGCCATGCAGTGTGACATAGAGGATGGTCTGGCCGCCGAGGTGTTCGACGAGATCGACGCGGGCATTGCCGAGCCCCAGGCCACGATCGCCGACGTTCAGGTGCTCCGGGCGGGCCCCGAGGGTGACGGGTTGCCCTGGCTGCAGGCTGCCAAGCCGTCGCGGCAGGCGCACGGTTTGGCCGGCGAGATCAATGACGGCGGAGCCGTCGTCGGAGGCGACGATCTTTGCATCGAGGAAGTTCATTTTCGGCGAGCCGATGAAGCCGGCAACGAACTTGTTCTTCGGTCTGTTGTAGAGGTCAAGGGGAGCGCCGACCTGCTCGATCTTGCCGCCGTTCAGTACCACGATCTTGTCGGCCATGGTCATGGCTTCGGTCTGGTCGTGGGTGACATAGATCATGGTATTGCCGAGGCGCTGGTGCAGGCGGGCGATCTCGACGCGCATCTGCACGCGCAGTTCGGCATCGAGGTTCGAGAGCGGCTCGTCGAAGAGGAAGATGTTGGGTTCGCGCACGATGGCGCGGCCGATGGCGACGCGCTGGCGCTGGCCGCCGGAAAGCTGCTTCGGCTTACGCTGCAGCAGCTGCTTGATCTGCAGGATCTCGGCTGCCTTTTCGACGCGCGGCTGGATGTCCTGCTTCTTCATGCCGGCCGTTTCGAGGCCGAAGGCAAGGTTTTTGTAGACGGTCATATGCGGATAGAGCGCATAGGATTGGAAGACCATGGCGATGCCGCGCTTGGAGGCGGGGACATCGTTCATGCGGCTGCCGTCGAGATAAAGCCCGCCGCCGGAAATCGGCTCCAGCCCGGCAATCATGCGCAGAAGCGTGGACTTGCCGCAGCCGGAGGGGCCGACGAAGACGGTGAATTCCCCCGGCTCGATTTCCAGATCGATCCCGTGAACCACCTGAAGCTCGCCATAGCGCTTGATAACCTTCTGCAGCGATACGCTTGTCGCCATAGGCGCTCCCTCCCTGTTGGTCCTGATGGCTCGCGGGTCAACGTTCATGACGGCCTCCAGCTCTTGTATTTCTTGGCTTCCGGCCCGACCGGAAAGCGGACTTCGGTGCGGGTTTCCGACGATTCATAGAATGCCGTGACCAGCTCCAGCGCCTGACGGGCATCGACTGTGGTCACCGGCAGCGGTCCGCCGGACACCAGGGCCTCATGGAACAGCTTCATCTGCGTGTTGAAACGGTTGGGGATCGGCGACCAGCCGGCGAGCAGTGCATCGATCTTCGCGCCGATCTCGTCATTGGCGGGGACGATCTTCCAGGGGTCCTGGCCGGGGCTGTAGGGTTCGTGGTTGCTTTCGATCAGGACGTTTTCGAAGGCGAGGCGCAGGCGGCTGATCTGCTCCTGCGAGCCGAGGGTCGCGCTGATGGTGGCGAGCGCGCCGTTTTCCATCAGCAGGCTGGCGCTGGCGCAATCCTCGACCTCGATATCGTTGACGCGGGTGGCGACGCGGCCGAAAAGGCCCGCGATCGGCCCCATCAGATAGGTGAGCATATCGTGCAGATGGATGGACTGCGTCATCAGCACGCCGCCGAGTTCTGTGTCCCACTTGCCGCGCCAGGGGACCGCATAATAATCGGCGCCGCGCACCCAATGCGTCTCCGACGTGGCGACATAAGGCTTGCCGGCAATGCCTGATGCGATGATGCGCTTGGCCTTCTGGATGCCGTCGCCATAGCGATACTGGAAGATCGGCATCAGCCGGCCCTTCGCCGTCTTTTCGGCGGCGATAACTGCATCGACATCGGCGAGCGATCCCACGAGTGGCTTTTCGCAGACCACATGCTTGCCGGCGGCTAGCGCCTGCATGATGAGCTGGAAATGCGAGCCGGGCGGCGTGCAGATGTCGATGATGTCGATATCGGGCATGTTGAGGACTTCGGAGAAGTCCTTGAGGCGTCTCGCGATGCCGAATTCGTCGCCGACGGCGTTCAGGCGTTCCTCGTTGAGATCGCAGAGAACGGCGACCTCGAAACGATCCGGATACGGCAGATAGCCTTCGACGATGTGGGAGCGGCCGATGCCGAGGCCGATGATCGCGACTTTCTTGATGTCGGACATGTCGCAATTACCTCTGAATGTTCTTGTGCGATGTAGCCTCGGCGAGCGCCTGCGCCTTCAGCGCTAGCTCCATGGCCTTGAAGCAATGTTCCTGACCCATGGCCGTTTCGGTGCGGTCTCTTATGTCGGCTGCAAGCTGGCGGCCATAGGGCAGCTCCACTCCGGCGCAGTCGATATGCTGCATGCCCTTGCGGTCGGTGAGGAAAAGGTGATCGGTGCCGGGCCGGCCGGCGACATCGATATATTTGCGCAGCTCGATCGTGCCTTCGGTGCCGACGATGAAGAGGCGGCCGTCGCCCCAGGTGGAAAGCCCGTCCGGCGTGAACCAGTCGACGCGGACATAGCCGGTGACATCAGGCGTCCTCACATGGAAATCGCCATAATCCTGCAGGCCCGGTGTTTCCGGATTGGCGCGATTGGACACCGTTGCCGACAACACTTCGGCTTCAAGGGAGTCTGCGAAGAACAGGAACTGCTCGCATTGATGCGAGGCGATGTCGGCGATGATGCCGCCATAGCGCTTGCGGTCGAAGAACCAGTCCGGCCGAGTAGGTTTGCGGAGCCGATGGGGACCGAGGCCCGTCGTGTGAATGACCTTGCCGATGGCGCCGGCCTTGACCAGCTCACCGGCCTTGACGGTCGATGCCGTTTCGAAGTGCTCGGAGTAAAGGATGGAGACGATACGCTTGGTCTCGGCCTGTACCTTTTTGACGTCTGCCAGCTGATCCAGCGTCACCATGCCGGGCTTGTCGAGCATCACGTCCTTGCCGTGGCGCATGGCCTCTATGGCAAGGCTGGCGCGCTCGTTGGAAATCGCGGCGCTGACGATCAGCGCGATGGAGCTATCCTCGAGGATTTCCCTTTTATCGGCAACGCGTCGTGCCTGCGGGAAGCGGTCGGCGAAGACGGCGGCGAGATCGTCCTCCAACGCATGGAAGGCGACGAGTTCGGCGCCGGCTCGCAGCATGACGTTGACCTGCCCGTAGATATGATCGTGATTGAGGCCGATGGCGGCGAAGCGCAGCGCGCTCATGCGACATTTCCTTTCGTGGGTTCGTTGGTTCGCAGCCCCAAATCTTGGGTATTCGGGACTGCGGGGTTCATAATCAGCGTTTGAGGCCGGCGGTCGCGATGCCGTCGATCAATAGCCTCTGGAAGAAGAGGAAGATCAGGAAGACCGGGATCAGCGACAGGCTCGACATGGCAAACAGGCTGCTCCAGTCGGAACTCCCCGTGGAATCCACGAAAGAGCGCAAGCCGAGCTGTACCGTGTAGGTGTTGATGTCGGAGAGATAGATCAGCGGCCCGAAGAAATCGTCCCAGGTCCAGATGAAGGAGAAGATGGCGGCCGTCGCCAGAACGGGAAGCGACAACGGCAGCATGATGCGCCAGTAGATGCGCCATGGGCTGCAGCCGTCCATCATCGCGGCCTCGTCCAGCTCGCGGGGGATGCCGCGAAAGAACTGCACCATCAGGAAGATGAAGAAGGCGTCGACGGCCAGGAATTTCGGCACGACGAGCGGCAGCATGGTCTTCACCCAGCCGAGCTTCAGGAAGAGGATATATTGCGGGATCAGCGTGACGTGGTAGGGCAGCATCAGCGTGCCCAGCATCAGGGCGAACCAGAAATTCTTGCCCCAGAAGTTCAGCCGCGCGAAGGCGTAGGCTGCCAGCGAGCAGGAAATGACGTTGCCGATGACCGACAGCACGGCGATGACGGCCGAATTCCAGACGAATTTGCCGAAGGTGACCTGGCCGCCGAACCAGCCGCGAGCATAGGAGCTGAAGTCAAATTGCGAGGGGATCAGCGAGGCCGTGCCGAAGATCTCGTTCTGGTCCTTGATCGAGCCCGAGAGCATCCACAGCAGCGGATAGAGCATCACGATCGACGCGGCGACGAGAGCGATGTGGATGAGGACGGAGAGGAACCACGGGCGCTCGCGCGGCGGCTTCATGTCCTCGGCAAAATGGGTGAGCTTCGCGTCAGTCATCGTAATGGACCCAATAACGAGCGGAGAGGAAGGAGAAGGCGGTGAAGATCGCAATGATGATCACTAGGATCCAGGCAAGCGCCGAGGCATAGCCCATGCGGAAATAGCCGAAGGCCTCCTGGTAGAGATAGAGCGTGTAGAACAGCGTCGAATCGATCGGCCCGCCGGTGCCGGATGAAATCACATAAGCCGGCGTGAAGGCCTTGAAGGCGTCAATCGTCTGGACCACCGCGTTGAAGAAAATGACCGGGGTCAGAAGCGGCAGGGTGATCTTGAAGAAGATCCGCGCCTTGGAGGCGCCGTCGAGGCTGGCGGCCTCGTAGAGATCGGTCGGGATCTGGCGCAGTCCTGCGAGGAAGATGATCATCGGCGAGCCGAACTGCCAGATGGCGAGAATGACGAGCGTATAGAGCGAATAGTCGGGATTGGAGATCCAGCTCGGCCCGTTGATGCCGAAGGCGTACCAGAGCAGGGTGTTGACGATGCCGTCGGCATCGAAGATCTGCCGCCACAGCACCGCGATCGCGACGCTGGAGCCGAGCAGCGAGGGCAGGTAGAAGATGGCACGGTAGACCGGCAGGCCCTTGATGCCGCGGTTGAGCAGCAGCGCTACCAGCAGCGCGAAGGCGAGCTTCAGCGGCACCGAACAGACGACATAGAACAGCGTCACCTTCATCGACGACAGGAACTTGTCGTCGGCCGTTGCGATCCGCACGTAGTTCTCCATGCCGACCAGGTTCGGCGACTGCAGCAGATTGTAATCGGTGAAGGAGAGATAGAGCGAGGCAATCGCAGGCCCGAGGGTCAGTCCGAAGAAGCCGATGAACCACGGCAGAAGGAAGAGATAGCCGGGTGCGTTGCGCGCGAATGCGCTCGGCGCCTTATAAGCGGTTTCCACGCGCAACGGCGCGCGCGCGCCGACGGCCAAGCCGCCGGCAACGCTCTTGCTGTTTGTACCCACGGTATCAGCCTCGCGTAATGTTTGCTGCTGCCTGTTCGGTGAACTTCGTTCCAGCGTCCTGTGCGCTGGTTTTGCCGAAGGCCACCTCCTCGGCGATCTTCTTCAGCAGGAATGCATTTTCGCCGGCGCCGTTCGGCGGAGACGGCGGCAGTGGGCCGACATGCGGCGTCAACCGGCCGATATAATCGACCACTTGCTTGCTGACGGGATCCAGACTCGGCGTCAGCAGATCGCGGATCTTTTTTGAAGGCGGAACACCGCGCTCGACTCCGAGTGCCTTGGTGCCTTCCGGGTCCTCCACCAGGTAGTTGACGAAGGCGACGGCAGCATCCTTGTTTTGGGATGTTGCCGAAACCGACATCAGCATCGACGGCTTCAGATACTGGCCGGGCTTGCTGTCGGCATTGGCTGGATAGGAGACGATATCAAGCTTTTCCTTGTTCAGGCCCTGAATGGCGACGAACTGGTTGGAATGGGCGTAGCTGACCGCCGCCTTCTTGGTCACCAGCATGTCGGTTTCGAGGGTCTGTTGGTCCAGAGCCTGAACGTCGGCCGGCGTGCAAGCGCCGATCTCTCGCATATGGCCCCAGAAGTCGAACCATTCGGTGGCATCCTTGGCCTCGAAAGCCAGCTTGCCGTCGGCCGTATAGAGCGCCTTGCCGCGCTGGCGCAGCCAGCATTCGAAGGCCGGTTCGCCGCCGCTTGCGTCCGCCGTGCCGTAAAAGCCGCGGCGTTTCTTGGCGGCGGTCACCTTGGCGCAGGCATCGCCGAGCTGCTCCCATGTCATGCCGTCACGCGGCGGCTCGACGCCGGCTTCGTTCCACGCGGCCGTATTGACGACGACCATCGAGGAGTTCACGCCGAGGCTGACGCCGTAGATCTTGTTATCAACCTTGCCGGAATCGATGTTGGCCGGGCCGAAATCCTCGATCGCCAGGCTCTTGCCGAGGTAAGGCGTCATATCGAGCAGCGCGCCGCGACGGGCATATTCGAAGATGTAGCGGTAATCCATCTGGATGAGGTCGGGCGCGTTGCCGCCGCCGGTCTGGGTGGCCAAGCGCGTCCAATAGCTGTCCCAGCCGAAGGATTCGCCGGCGATGGTGATATCCGGGTTCTTGGCCTGATAGGCCTTTACCGCTGCAAATGTCCGGTCGCTGCGCTCCTTCGACCCCCACCAAAGAAGGCGCATCGCGGTTGCCGCATTGGCGCGGGAAAGTCCGATACTGCTGAAAGCTAGCGTGGCTGCCATGCCGGCAAGCAACTGCCGGCGGTCGATCGTCAACGTCATCCTGGTCTCCTCCCCAGCGAACCGATGATTTACGAACTGCTTTGCATGATATAACTATTTGGTTACAAGTTGGATAGAAACGCGACCGCTGTCAAGCGCCAATCGCGCGACAATCAAAACGATGCATGCCGGAATCGGCCGCATCCGCCGCTAATGCTACCGTTCGGAAGGAGATCGTCCATGGCGGTCAGGGCGAGACAAGAGACTGAAAATAAAGCACAAGCGGATGCCGACAAGTCCATGGGCAAGCGGTCGAGAAAAGCATCGCGCAATCCGCAACGCACCCATGCCACCATCCTCGACGCGGCGACGGAAGAATTTGCCGCGCATGGTTTCGGCGGCGCCCGGGTAGATGCGATTGCAGCGCGGGCACAGACCAACAAGCGGATGCTTTATCATTATTTCGGCGACAAGGAGGGGCTCTACCTCGCCGTGCTGGAGGCGAGCTATGCGACGATCCGCAATGCTGAAAAGCAGCTGGATCTGGCGCATCGTCATCCGGAGGAAGGGATGCGGGAGCTGGCCTTGTTCACTTGGCGGCATTTTCTCGCCCATCCGGAGTTTTTGAGCCTGCTTGCCACCGAAAACCTGCATCACGCGCATTATCTGCAGCGATCCGATAAGGTCTCGGCCATGCATTCGCATCTGATCGATGAACTTGCGGATGTGCTGCGGCGCGGGGAGGCTCTCGGCATTTTCCGGGCGGCGGTCGATCCGATATCCGTCTATCTCACGATCGCGGCTCTCGGCTTTTTCTATCTGTCTAACCGCCACACCTTGTCGACGATTTTCGCGCGGAAGCTGACGGCCCCGGATGCGCTGAATGAGTGGGGTGAGCATATCGTTGCCGTCACGCTCGCTTCGATTCGCGCGTAGGTGATCCTGACGCGATGGTCTCGAGAAATTTTTAAAAGGCGATTGACAAGGTTGATGATAACGCGCGATCTTGTAACCATATGGTTACATTGCCTGGGTGGCCAAACATTTGCTTTTCCTGGTTCTGGAGGGAATCGGGCATGGAGGAAAATCATGAAGTCTTGTCGTACCGACACGATCTACTCCTGCTACAGGGCGATGCAATTGGCTGGCGGTAGACTGCCTCTGCAATGATTCTGAATAGCCCCTCACCCCAGCCCTCTCCCCGTTGAAACGGGGAGAGGGGGCGACAGAGCAAGCCAACTCGCTATCCCTATTTCGAGTTGGATATAGGCTGGAAGACTCCCTCTCCCCGCAAGCGGAGAGAAGATCGGGTGAGGGGCCACGCATATTGGTGCCTTATGCAAATAGACTTGCCTACCCATAACAGGAGCCGACCAGCATCATGACCGATCCATTGAAAATCAGGCTTGTCGAGGCCGAGACATTCGAGCGCCTGGTCAAGCTGCGGCTTCCCTTCCGTTTCGGGGCAGCGACTTTGCGGGAGGCGCGGCAGATTTTTCTACGCGTGCGCATCGAGGATGCACAGGGACGGTCGGCTGAGGGCATGGCCGCCGAGCTGATGGTGCCGAAATGGTTTGACAAATCGCCCGAACTTTCCAATGCCGACAATGAAAACCAGCTGCGCCGGTCGCTGGCTTTGGCGCTCGATGCGCTGCGAAGTGCCGGGTCGGGAACGGCCTTTGGATTGTATGCTTCTGTCGAGGCATCGCATCATGCACGGGCGGCGGCGGAGAAGCTGAACGGGCTTGTTGCATCCTTTGGCCTCGCGCTTGCCAATCGGGCTATTCTCGATGCGCTCTGTCGGCTGGAAGGGCTGACCGTCGCGCAAGCGATCAAGGCGAACCGCCCCGGCATCGATGCTTCCACCGCGCGCGATCTCTCAGGCTTCGATCTCTCAGCTTTCCTCTCGACCTTGCAGCCATCCGCAAGCCTTGCCGCGCGCCATACCATCGGCTTGGTGGACGCCATCGTGCCAGGCGATATTCCGGCAAGCGAGCGGCTGAATGACGGCCTGCCGGAAAGTTTCGAAGAGGCGATCGACGCCTATGGCCTGACTTTCTTCAAAGTGAAGGTGTCGGGCGTTCCCGATGCGGATATCGACCGCCTTTGCCGCGTCGCTGCCGTTATCGATGCCAAGGTGTCTAATTACTCGGTGACGCTCGACGGCAACGAGCAATTCTCATCCGCCGAGGCGGTCGCTGATCTGCTTGGCCGCGTGAAGGCGGAGCCGAGGCTTGCGCGTTTCGCCTCTTCCATCCTGTTCGTCGAGCAGCCGATCGCTCGCGCCCATGCTTTCGAGAAGCCGGTCAAGGTGCTTGCCTCCTTCAAGCCGGTGGAGATCGATGAATCCGATGCCGATATCGATGCCTTCGTCACGGCGAGGGGGCTCGGCTATACCGGTATCTCTTCAAAGTCCTGCAAGGGTTTCTATCGCTCGCTATTGAACCGTGCCCGCGTCGCCAAATGGAGTGCCGAGGACGGTATTCCCTATTTCATGTCGGCCGAGGATCTGACCACGCAGGGCGGTCTTGCCGTGCAGCAGGATCTGGCGCTCGCTTCCCTCATCGGCATGACGCATATCGAGCGCAACGGTCACCACTACGTCGACGGCATGGCCGGTGCGCCGGAGGCGGAGCAGGCTGATTTCGCCGGGGCGCATTCCGATCTCTACCGTATCAGCAATGGTCGCACACGATTGCGGATCGAAGCGGGGCAGCTTGCGATCGGCTCCGTTATCGGTGCTATCGGTCTCGGTTCGTCGGTCGCGCCGGATTGGGCGGCAATGGAGAGGTCGCCGAGGTAGGATTTTAGCAAGTTGATGAGGGTTTTGCGTTGATGCCTGCCCTCGTGCTTGGCCCCTCACCCTAGCCCTCTCCCCGCAAGCGGGGCGAGGGGACGACGGAGCAAGATACTCAAGTTCATTGTGCTGGCTGGGTGCTGATTTGGCGGGGAAAGCCCCCTCGCCCCGCTTGCGGGGAGAGGGTTGGGGTGAGGGGCCTCTGCCGAAGTAAATGAAGGCCGCCGCGGCCTCATCATCGCTGTTTGCAGATTGTGGAGGAGCAGATGCAGTCATCGAGGAAACGTTACGTTCTGGTCGGCACGGGAAACCGGGGTGCGACCATGTGGGGCAAGGATCTGGTGGAGCGCTGGAGCAACGAGGTCGAACTCGTGGCGGTCTGCGATCTCAATGCCATGCGTGCGAAGCGGGCGCTGGAGTATATCGGCGCTTCGGTGCCCATCTATACCGATTTCGACGAATTGCTGCGGACGGAAAAGCCGGATCTTGTCATTGTCTGCACCCGCGATTCCACCCATGACGATCTGATCGTCAAGGCGATGGAGGCTGGCGCGGATGTCATCAGCGAGAAGCCGATGACGACGACTGTCGACAAGATCAAGCGCATCCTCAATGCGGAGGCGCGTACCGGCAAACGGCTGGATATCTCCTTCAACTACCGTTTCGCACCGACGGCGGCGAAGATCAAGGAGCTGATCAATTCCGGCGTCATCGGCGATGTCACCTCGGTCGACTTCCATTGGTATCTGGATACCAGCCATGGCGCCGATTACTTCCGCCGCTGGCATGCTTACGTCGAAAATTCCGGCAGCCTCTTCGTTCATAAGGCGACGCATCATTTCGACCTTCTGAACTGGTATCTGGATTCCGATCCGGAATCGGTCGCCGCCTTTGCCGATCTCAAGCACTACGGCCGCAAGGGCCCGTTCCGCGGCGAGCGCTGTCGCACCTGTCGCTACAAGGACGAATGCGACTATTATCTCGACATCAGCGAGGCGCCGCTGCTCGAAAGCCTCTATGAGGAACCGTCGACTGTGGACGGCTATGTCCGCGATGCCTGCGTCTTCCGCGAGGATATCGATATCCCCGATACGATGGTCGCCTCCATCCGATACCGCAACGGCGTCAACGTCTCCTATTCCCTTAATACCTATATGCCGATCGAAGGCCATCACATCGCCTTCAACGGCCACAAGGGGCGCATCGAGCTGCGTCAATACGAGAAGCAGAACTGGACGACACCGCCAGCCGACGAAATCGTTGTCATGAAGAATTTCGGCGATGTCGAGCGCATCTGGGTGCCACACTCATCCGGCGGGCATTATGGCGGCGACGACCGGCTGCGCAACATGCTCCTGCGTTCCGGCCCGAATGACGAACTCAAGCAGCGCGCGGGCTCGCGGGCAGGGGCGATGTCCGTGCTCTGCGGCATCGCGGCATTGCAGAGCAGCCGCACGGACCAGCAGGTATCGGTTGCCGATATCTGGGGCGAGGATGGCGGCCTCAATCTGCTGGAGCCGCGGCCCTAGAGCGGCTCAGTTTTTCACGGAATCTCTGAGCCGCTCTATCTCTTTGTTTTCATGCAATTCCGGACGAAAAACCGCTGCGCATTTTTCCTGGAATTGCTCCAGGGTTTTCCACTCCATATTTGAACGGAAGCGGCTTCCTGCCCAACGTTGGTATCAATTGCAGCTGGGCAGCTGCTGCGCGTAGATCCGCGTCATGCCGTTGAAGCGCCTGGCGCCGGCGAGAGCGGTCGAATTGCCGCGCCACGATCCCTGCAGGTAGCCCTTCGGCCCTGAGTAATAAGCGAGATAGAGATCGTAGGAATTATTCAGGGCAACGCCCGTCTGCAGGTGGGTCTGGTAATGATACCAGCCAACGAAGTCGATGGCGTCGGCGAAATTGGTGCGGCTTGCCGTCCAGTTGCCCGTCTCGCGTTTGTACTTGTCCCACGTGCCGTCGAGCGCCTGCGAGTAGCCATAGGCGGTCGTCGGGCGCTTCCAGGGAATGAAGCCGAGCAAATAGCGCCGCGGCGGACGGGCGCGAGGCCGGAAACCGGATTCGGTATAGATCGTCGCCATCAGGATCGGCACCGGCACACCATATTTGCGTTCCGTCCGCTCTGCCGCCCGCTGCCAATTGTTGAACCAGCCGTCGCGCTGGTCGAAGATCGCGCAGATGTTGCGGGTGTGCGACGGTGCGGTGGCGCAGCCCGCCAGCGCACCGAGCAGCATTACCGCCAGAATGGAAAGGACGCGGCTACGCATTACTAGAACCTCTTCATTGCTGCGCCGTGCGTCTTCCGGAGGCACAAGGTACGCAGCAACAACCTGCCGGCGCATGATCCCTGCCAAAAATTCGAAACCGAGCTTTTGACGGACACACGCTCATGAGATTGCTAGCGCGGAATGATTAAAAACGGGTTGTTGGCCTGTGCCGAAATGAGGCGATTTCAGGGTGTTTTCATGGATTTGCTACGTTGCGTCATGCCATGCGCACCATGTCTTCACGGCGGATTTCATAGAGAAGCGGTTTGCCCTTGATGAAGCGGATGGCTTCGTCCACCGCCATCTCGCCGAGGCGGGTCCGTTCCAGCCCGACGGCACCGGCAATATGCGGCGTCAGGAAGACGTTCGGCAGCTCGTAAAACGCCGAGGTGGCCTCCGGAATTTCTGGATCGGTGACGTCGATGATAGCGTCGATACGCCCGGTCTTTAGGACGGCGATCAGGGCTGCTTCATCCACCAGCGCGCCGCGTGCCGTATTGATGAACGTCGCGCCCTTCTTCATCAGCGAGAGGCGTCGGGCGTCGATCATGTGCCGTGTGGCGGGCAGCGAAGGCGCATGCAGCGAGACGATGTCGGCCGATGCCATCAGTGTGTCCAGCTCGGCCTTTTCGACACCGAGGCGTGCCGCTTCTGCGATATCGACCAAGGGGTCATAGAGCAGGATGCGGTAGTTGAAGGGGGCAAGCAACTCGATCACCCGCCGGCCGATCCGCGAGGCGCCGATGATGCCGATGGTGCGGCCGTAATTGCCGATGGCGTCGGTCTGCATCGGTATAGTCCGATTGCGGTTGCGGTCGGCAACGTAGAAATCACGGAACCGGAAGACCTTCTTGCCGGCAAAGATGATGGCAGCAAGCGTAAATTCGGCGACCGGAAGCGCGTTGGCCTGCGCGGCATGGCTGACGAGAATGCCGCGATCGAAGAGGCTGTCGCCGAGCAGGCCTTTCACTGTGCCGGCCGCGTGGACCACCAGTTTCAGATGCGGCGCCTGCGCCAGTGCGGCAGCATCGATCGTCGGCGAACCCCAGCCGGTGATCAGGATTTCGGTTTCCGCGAGCAGCTTGGCCGCACGCTCATCCTCGAAACTTTGCATCGGTGCGGCATCGAGCACACGGCCGATGGCACCGAGGCGTTGAATGAGTGCGTCCGGCAGAACATGCTGCGTGCGTGACGGCAGCATGGCAAAGGCGATGGCCGGGCGACTGGAGAGGGATGGCGTCATGGCAGGCGACCCGGTGCCTCGATGGCGCTGACCGTGACGCCCTTATCTTTAATGAGTGCGCGCAGCGCATCGATATCGGGTTTGGCTGGCGGCTTGCTCCAGGCGTGATCGACAGCGGATGGGTCTTTCGCCGCAAGCACGGCGGAGATGAGAATGGTCTCGCCAGCCGGAATTGTGCCACGCAGCTGCGGCACCAGCGTTTTGGAAACGATGAGATTGGTGTTCGGCGGGGCCTTCTGCGCGACGCCTTCGCGAGGGATCGTCGAGCCGAGGTCGAGAATACCGCTGAAATCCTCTTCGCCGATGGCATAGGCGGCACCGGTCGTGGAGGAGAGCGTGTCGGCTTCGAAATCCCGCCGCGCGATGGCAAAGCCGCCTTCGGCCGTCTGCAGCGGCCGCGGCGTGTTGATCCTATGCAGGCGGATGTGCCAGGGCGCAGCCGGCGCCAGCCAGGTCTCCACTGTCACATCCGGATAGGGGGACCATTTGGCATAGAGCGTATCGCCGGCAAGTTTCGCCTCTTCATTTGTTTCGCGCACGCGGTAGTGCAGGCCGTCATCGCTGAAGGCGAGCATGCTGTCGAAGGCGCCGCCGGTAAAGATGCGTTCGTCGCTTTCAATGCTGAAGCCGTAGCGGGTGGAATAGGCAAATTTCGAATATTTCTCGGCGCCGAAGCGCATCTGCTGGTTTTCCTGGCCGGAGGAGAGTGCCACGACATCATCCCTACCACGCAGCAGGACCATGCCGGGATGCTTTTGCGGGATGATAGCCGGCTCATTTTCCGGGGCCTTTTCTTCCGCTGTCCAGAATGGATGCGTTTCAGGCAGCGCCAAGGGCAAGAAGGCCTTGAAAGCCCAATAGGGGGAGCCGGCGGAATTGTAATTCTCCGACATCAGCAGGTTGGGATAGGCAAAGCCGATCGGCAGGGTGCCGTCGCGATGGGCGATCGGCTTGTCGGCCCACCAGCGCAGATGCCGGAGGCACAGGCCCTTGATTTCGCCCCATGGCAGCGCCTCGACATCGGCAAAGGCGAGCGCCGACCAGAAGCCGGCGCAGGCGAAGCGATAGGTGAGGCTGCGGCCGAAGGGGATCGTGGCGCCATCGGGCGCGAACCAGTGGCGGAAATCCCTCGCGAAGAGAATTGCGCGTTCGCGATAGCGATTGGCGCGATCGTCATCCACCAGCTTGGAATAGATCAGCCCATAGAAATGCATGGCGAAGGGAATGTAGTGGTCGATGCGCCGGATATTGCCGTCGCGATACCAGCCGTCAGCGATGTAGAAGCCGTCCAGTTCGTTCAGATAGGTTTCGGTCAGGCTGCGGTCGAAGGAGACGCCGAGCCGATCGAGCGCGATATCGACGAAGATGCGGAAGAATTTCCAGTTGTTGTCGGCATAATCGAAGGTACGGGCGTGCTTGAGATAGGCAATCAGATTGTCGCGGGCGCGCTGATCGAGCGGTTCCCAGATCTTTTCCGGCACGAGGGCTAGCGCGAAGCCGAGGGCTGCCAGCTCGACCATGCGCTGGTCGCGGCCGTTGACCGTGCCCCAATATTCCGGATGCTTCGGATCGACACCATTGGCGAGACCTGCGGCGTAACGATCCCAATGGCGGAAGTCGCCGCCACCGACGCCGAGTGGCGCCAAGCCCCAGAGCGGGCGGGCGAAACCCTCGAGATCGGCGGCGGCGCGGTCGAAGTGCGCGCCTGCGCCATCGATGCGGACGCGGGCATTGCCTTGCGAAAAATAGGGCAGCAGCGGATCGAACAGATCGGTCAGCGCGCGGCGCATGTCCGGGAGGGTTTTCAACGGGTTGCCGGCAAGCGGATTGGAGCTGGCGGGGTCATAGATCATCGGTTCGGCCTTCTCGATCGTTTCCGCGGTGGGATTGAGCTTCAGGTTTCGGGTGGCAGCGTGCCGCCGGCGATCGGCTGGACGCCGTGGCAGATGTGGCGGGCCGGCGCATCGCGATCGCGGAAGCGTGCGATCATCAGGCCAATCGCTTCACGACCGAGGGCTGCGCGATCGACGCGCATGGTTGCCAGCCGAGGATTGGTCATCAGGGCGCAGGGAAGATCGTCGAAGCCGACGATGGCGAAATCCTCCGGCACCCGCAGGCCGGCTTCAATGACGGCGTCGAGCACGCCGACGGCGATGAAATCGTTCATGCAGAAGGCGGCGGTATAGCCTTTGTCTGCCGCAAGGATCTCGGCGGTCTTGTCGTGGGCTTCCTGGCTGGAGCTGCCCCTGAAATTCATCGGCATGATGCGGCCTTCAGCGCCTTCCACCGAAGCGATCGCCGCTTCGAAGCCGCGGATGCGCTCGCGGATCGTCTGGCGATGCGAGCCGGTCAAATGCAGGATGCGGCGGTGACCGGCATCAAGCAGGCGCCCGGTCGCGTTATAGGCGCCGAAGAAATTCGAGGGTGAAACGCCGTCGAAGCGCAGCTTCGGATCGGTGCCGTTGACGAGCACGGTCGGCGTGCCGCTGGCGTCGAGCCACCGGCAGAGCTCTTCCGAGGGGTCGATGCCAACGAGGAAGAGACCATCGGCGCCGGCGGTCTGCAGATACTCCTTCACCAGTTCCGGTTCCGTTCTTGCCTCGCGGATGAGGCGGATGTCGAAACGCATTCCGCGCTCGGCAGCGCCTGCGCGAAGGCCCTCCAGAATACCCTCATAGAAGACGCTGAGGCCGCCTGTGACGCTGTCGCTGGCGATCAATGCCAGGCCACCGGCCGCCGTCTCGGCTGCGGTCTTCAGCGGATAGCCGAGATCGCTCGCTACCTTGAAGATGTGCTGGCGGATCGTCTCGCTGATGCCGGGTTCATTGGTGAGGACCCGCGACACCGTCGAGACGGAGACGCCGGCGGCAGTGGCGATGTCGGCCTGCCTGATGCGTTTGGAGCGAATATCGTTCATATCGCAAACGCTATGCAAAATTATGCAAATTTGCAACAGAAAGATTTTTTATTGCACTGTGCAAGGAAGTTGCATATCGTCGCGCAGACTTGTCCGCTCAAGGCGTCGGGGAGATCGCCGCGGATGACAACGCAAGAGAAGGAGGAATCTCATGCGCATGAATCGTCGTTCGTTCATGATCGGAGCTGCCGGAACCGCAGCTGGTCTTGCCTTCGGGGGAAGCGCAATGCCCGCCTTTGCCGATACGACGCAGCTTCGGGCAATGTGGTGGGGTTCGCCCGATCGCGGCAAGCGCACCGTCGCCGTTGCCGAGCTGTTCCATAGCAAGAACCCCGATCTGTCCGTCATCGGTGAGAGCATCAGCGGCGACGGCTACTGGGCCAAGCTCGCGACGGGAATGGCCAGCCAGAACATCGCCGATGTCTTCCAGCTCGAGCCGAGCACGATCTCTGATTATTCGAAGCGCGGCGCCTGCATGCCACTCGACCAGTTTGTGCCCTCGACGCTGAATGTCGACAGCTTCGGCAAGGACGTGCTGAAGCTGACCACAGTCGACAACAAGCTTTATGGCGTCGGTCTCGGGCTGAATTCCTTTGCGATGTTCTATGACGAGGACATGTTCAAGAAGACCGGCCTGACGCCGCCCGGTCCGACGACGACATGGACGGAATATGCCGATCTCGCGGTGGAAATGACCAAGGCTGCCGGCAAGCGCGGCTATTGGGGCGGCCCTTATGGCGCGCGCTACAATTATGTGCTCGATGTCTGGCTGCGCCAGCGCGGCAAGAGCCTCTTTACTGAGGAGGGCGGGCTCGGCTTCGGCGTCGACGACGCCAAGGAATGGTACAGCTATTGGGAAGATCTGCGCAAACGCGGCGGCACGGTCTCCGCCGATGTCCAGACGCTCGACCAGAACGTCATCGAGAGCAACTGCCTGGCACTCGGAAAATCGGCGATCGGCATGGCCTATTCCAACCAGCTGGTCGGCTATCAGCTCGTGGTCAAGAGCAAGCTCGCCGTCACCACGCTGCCGCGCGAAAAGAAGGACGGCCCCTCCGGTCACTATTATCGCCCCGCACTGATCTGGAGCGTCGGCGCCACCAGCAAGAACGGCGAAGCGGCGGCGAAATTCATCAATTTCTTCGTCAACGATGTCGACGCCGGTAAGATTCTCGGCGTCGAGCGCGGCGTGCCGATGTCGCCCGCCGTACGCGCCGCCATCCTGCCGACACTCAATCCGGTGGAGCAGCAGACGGTGCACTATATCGAGCTGTTGAAGGATCAGGTCGGTACTTATCCCGTACCGGCGCCGCTCGGCTCCCAGGAATTCGACGCGAACGTCGCCCGCCCCGTCGCCGACCAGCTCGCCTTCGGCAAGATCACGGTCGCCGAGGCAGCGCAGCGGCTGGTGGAGGAAGGTGCGACGAAGCTGAAGCGGAAGAGCTGATAAGGCCGATTATGTGGATGGCTGTCAGGCCAGTTCGGCTATGCCTTGATTTTGTGCCTGGCCCCTCACCCCAACCCTCTCCCCGCAAGCGGGGCGAGGGGGTATCGTGCCTCACTTAGCTTCAGTCTCCTTGACGATCGGCGGTTTCTTGATCGTTCCTTCTCCCCGCTTGCGGGGAGAAGGCTAGAGCGGTTCAGATTTTGTTTGAATCGTGGATTCCCTTTTGATGTCGAATATGATTCAAGATGCTGGCTGAGAGGAGGTCAGCATTGATGGTCGCA